>CANJOX010000040.1 GCA_947475795.1 Gemmatimonadota bacterium | reverse complement strand
GGAGCCGCGCATCCATGCGGTGTATCCGGGCGGGCAGAGCGGGAACCCCGCGAGCACGCGTTATCTCGATCGGTATGCCACGTGGGCCAATGGTCAGCTCGACAGCGTGCGCACGCCGCGCACCGCGAAGGATCTGGCGGCGTCGGATACGCGCGCCGTGCTCACGCTCACCCGCTGAAGGGGCCGCCGACGATGTGGATGAAGCTGATCAGCGCAATCCTGCTGCAGTTCGTGGCGCAGCGCTTTCTGGGCGTGTGGGGCGCGGCCGTGGCGGGCGCGATCACGGGCGTGCTGTTCCGCGAGGGGGGCGCGATGCGCGCCGGCGCGCTCTCCGCTGCGTGCGCCGCAGCGGTGTTGTTGCTCGCCGCCGCCGAACGCGGCGTCGCCCTCACGGAATTCGCGGCCACGATTGGCCGCAACTTCTCGTTACCGGGATGGGCGGTGCTGGTGGCCACGCTGGCGCTGCCAGCGCTGCAGGCCGGCGGTTTTGCCGGCCTGATCGGTCGTGTCCTACGGAAGGAGCACGTCGCAGTGCGCTGATGGGAGCCGACGTTACTTCGAAGCCCCGTCGAGCTCCGTCCACAAGCGACGGATCGCGATGGGGCTTTGCTGTTCCGCCAGAAACCACTGCGCGTACGGCCCCCAGTTCACCTGCGCAATCGCCTGTTCGACGGTGAGCCCCGCCGCCTTGAGCCGCTTCACTTCGGCCATCACGGCCACCAGCGATTCACGGAAAGTCACCAGCTCTTCACGCGACACCGCCGCGTCTTCGATGAAGCCGTGTCCCGGAATGAACCGCTCCACGTTCGTGAGCCCGAGCGCGCGGTCGATCGTGCGCACCCACTCGGCGCCGTAGGCCGACCGCATCGCGGGGAACACGCGGTTGAGATACGCCTCACTCATGAACAGCAGCTTCTCCGACGGCACTTCCAGCATGAGATCGCCGCCGGTGTGCGCCCGCCCGAGAAAGCGCACCCGCACGCTGATGCCGCCCAGGTCGAGGGTCTCGGTGTCGCTGGTCATGGCCACCGGTGGCACGATCACCGCGGGGCGGTTGGCCGCCACCGCTGCCGCCGAATCCTTTTTGAGTTGCGCGAGCGAGTTGGCGTGCACCACGAACCGGATGTCCTTCGGCAATACGCTGTTGCCCGCGGTGTGATCCCCATGATCGGAGCCCACCACGTACCACTTCACCGGCAGCGGCGTGAGCGTCTTGATCCGGTCGAGCATGGTCTGCGTGGCCTGCACACTCCCTTGTCCGTCGGCCACGAGCACGCCGTTCCGCCCGATCACAACGAGGCTGACGGTGGTGAAGCCGGGCTGACGGATCTCCTCGTAGCCGTAGACTTTGTCGCTCAGCTTCACGAACCGCGGAAACGCACTGAGCGGCACGCCGCGCACGGCAGGGTCAGCGGTGCGCACGGGAGACTGCGCGCCGAGCCGCACCGCGGCCAGCAAGAGGAGGGGGAAGAGGAGGCGGCGCATGGGGAGGGGACGTTGGGAGGTGAACGGCGTCAGGGTGTAAGGTGCGTCGGGATTGAGAACGGCGTTAGGATCCAGACTGCGTCAGAATCGAGACAGCGTCAGGAACTAAACGGCGTCCGAAGGCAAACTGCGTCAGAATCAAAACAGCGTCAGCATCCAAACAGCGTCAGCATCCAAACAGCGTCAGGAGGAAAACGCGTCAGGCCCCACGCCGTTAATCCTGACGCAGTTCCCTCCTAACGCCGTAAAAATCCTAACGCCGTTAAGATCCTAACGCCGTTAAATCCCAACGCCATAAAATCCCACCCCCCCACCCCCCCCTACCGCCCCCTGTATCTCCCCAGCCACTCCGTCGCCCATCCCTCGAAGCGCTCCTCGCGGATCGCCGTTCGGATCTGCGCCATGAGTTGCAGCAGGAACGTCAGGTTGTGCAGTGACAATAGACGTTGGCCCAGCGGTTCCTCATTCGCGTGCAGGTGCCGCAGGTACGCGCGGTCGTAGTCCGTGCAGGCGGGGCAGGGGCAGCTGTCGGTGAGCGGGCGCCGGTCGGTGCGGTGGCTGCTTTTGCGGATCGACAGTTTGCCGTCTTCCGTGAACACCGTGCCGTGGCGTCCCATCTTCGTGGGGGCCACGCAGTCGAACAGGTCCATCCCGCGCCGCACCGCTTCGACCAGGTCGTCGGGGAAGCCCACGCCCATCAGATAGCGTGGCTTATCGCGCGGCAGCAACGGCGCGCACGTGTCGAAGGTGGCGTACATCAGCGGCTTCGCTTCGCCGACCGACAGGCCACCCATCGCGATGCCGGCCCAGTCGCCCGTCTGCAGGATACCCTCGATGGACGCCGTGCGCAGCGCGTCGCTCGTGCCACCCTGCACGATCGGGAACAGCGCCTGCGGCGGGGCGGCGAGATCGCGCTCCACGTCGATCGAGTCCATCGGGGGCGCACCGGGTGGGACGACAAACGCCGTGGCGGGCTCGCGTCCCTCGCGGCCGATGCGATCGAACTCGATCCGGCAGCGCTCCAGCCACCGCAGACTGCGCTCCATCGCCGCGCGCGACGCCGCCACCTCGGCGCCCCCTTCAATCAGTTCGTCGAGCTGCATGATCACGTCGGCGCCGAGATTGCGCTCGATCTGCATCACGCGCTCCGGCGTGTAGTGGTGCCGTGATCCGTCGGCGATACTCTTGAACGTCACCCCCTCTTCGCGGACCTGCCGGAACTTGGCGAGCGAGAACACCTGATAGCCGCCCGAGTCGGTGAGCATCGGCCCACTGAAGCGCGAGAAGGCGTGCAGGCCGCCCAGCGCGCGCACCATCTGGTCGCCGGGGTTCAGGTACAGGTGGTACGCGTTCGCGAGCAGCATCTGCGTGCCCATCGCGCGCATCTCACGCATGTCGATGCCACGCACGGCGGCGCGGGTGCCCACCGGCATGAACTCCGGCGTTTCCACCACGCCGTGCGGCGTGGTAAACCACCCCAGTCGTGCGCCCTCGCGATCGTGCGAGGCGCGGAACGCAAACCCCGGAGCGCTCACGCCGGCCGCTCGCGGGTGTGCTCGGATGCGCGCTCGCGTGCGCGGGCTTGTGTCTCGTCGTCCAGCACGGCGCGGAGCGCCACCAGCACCGGGTGGTCGCGCGTGTAGGCGGCGCCGTATTCGAGATTGAACAGGAAATCGAAGCCCGCCGGTGTGGCGCCCTGATTGTGTTGCAGAATCGTCTCCAGCTTGTCGAGTCCCTTGGCCAGCTTGGCCTCGGGGGTGGTGGCGGCGTCGTACTCGTCCCACAGCGCCACCAGGTCGGCGCGCACGGCGTCCGGTAACGGCTGCACCAGCTGCACCAGATCGGCGCGCTCCTGCGCCGCCTTGTCCGGCATCGTGGCCTGCAGCGCGGCCGAGATGTCGCCACTGATCGCTTCACCCAGATCGTGCACGAGGCAGATGCGCAGCAGTTTGCCCACGTCGATGCCGGGGAAGTGCGGGGCGAACACCAACGCCATCAGGCACAGCCGCCACGTGTGCGCGGCCACCGTCTCCTGGCCGCCGTCCGACGTCCACGCCGTGCGCGTGAGGTACTTCATCGACTCGGCCGCGCGCAGGAACGCGAGCGTCCCCTGCAGCTCGGCGTCGGTCGGCGGTGCGGAGCGATCACTCATGACGGCTCGGTGGACGAGGGGGAGGACGATGCGCGGCGCACCGGCGCCGGAGGCGGTATGTGCCGGGTGATCCGCGTCAGCGTCTCCGCGCCGCCGTGACGCACCAGCCACGCGAGTCCCAGCGTGCGGGTGAGGCGTCCGGCGGTGAGCGCCAGCAGAAAGTCCGCGAACGGCACCCCGGCGGCGCCGGACGCGATACTGGTGAGCTTGGTGGACAGCGGGGACATCGTGCTCGCGAAAATCGCCCAGCCCCCGTAATTGCTGAGCGTGGTGCGGTACGCCTCCAGTGAGGCAGGCGTGAGACTGAGGAGTCGCGAGGCCGGCCCCTCCAGCCACAGCAGCGCCTGGGCGCCGGCGCCGTACAGCAGCACGCTCCCGGTGATGGTGCCGGTGGTGGCCAGCAGCGCGTAGCGATAGGCGTGCCCGGGACGCGCCAGCGCGAGCGGCACGAAGAACACGTCGGCGAGGCCGGGGACGATGCCCCCCTGCAGCAGCCCCCACCCGAACACCACGCTGTTCGACCAGCCCGCGTTGGCCCACTGCTCGAGTCGCGCGTGCGTGCGCGCCAGCCAGGTCGTTTCGCGGGACATGCGTGGAAAGATAACCGCGCCGTGCCGCGGGTCGACACGCATATTCTGTCCATGCGTATCCGACTTGCTGCCTGGGCGCTGCTCGCCGCGCTGCCGACGCTCACCGCCTGCCATCCCCGCGTCTCGTCACGCGCCGCGTGGCGGGTGTCGCCGTCTCCGCTGGTGCTCGCACCCACCGTGGCCGACACCGTCGATACGGAGGAAGTCGCCGCGGGTGTGTTGTTGCACCGCTTGGTGAACGTGCGCGCGCCGTGGCGCGCGTGGGTGCTCGACGTGGACATGGCGGCGTGCGTGCAGGTGCAGGCGGTGAAGGGCGCGCCCACCGCGGTGGGCCGCCACACCACCAGTGTGCTGCTCTCGCGGCTCCCGGCCGCCGCGCAGGCGGTGGCC
The DNA here is from genome assembly GCA_947475795.1 of Gemmatimonadota bacterium. Next base: position 9,118 of record CANJOX010000040.1, on the reverse strand, counting down.
GCCGTCAACGCCGATTTCTTTTTGTTCGCGCCGCCCGGTGTGCCCACCAACGCGCACATCGAACGCGGCACCGTCATCGCCGGCCCCGGTCCGAACGTGCTGCTGGGCTATGACCCCACGCGTGGGCTGTTCATCGATTCCGTCCGTGTGCGCGGCTCGGTGGTGTCGGCGCACGGCACACTCGATCTCGTGAACTGGAATCGCCCGGCGCCCAATCGCGCCGGCCTCGTGGACGCGCGGTGGGCCGTCCCCCTCGATACGCTGGTGCGGCGCCGCGCGGTGCGGCTCGAGCCGATCGTCCCGGTGCGGCAGGACAGCAGCGTCGGGCGCTACGTGGTGCGCGCGGCACGGGCTGGTGACACGCTCGCCTACGGCGACACGCTCCTGCTCGTGGTCCCGCCGGCCATGCGCGCGCGGGTGGTGCCGGGGGACACGGCCACGGTGCAGCGGCACCTCACGCCGTCGTGGCCCCGCGAAACCGTGGGCGGGCGCGGCGTGCTGCTGGTGGACAGCGTGGTCCACACCGACGTCGACCGCGAGGGGAACGAGGGGTTCCGTGGCCTCAATCCGCGGACCGCGGCCGGGATTGCCACCGTGGGCTCGTCACAGCGGTTGCTGCTGGCCGTCATCGATGGCCGCCAGCCGCGCTACAGCGTGGGGATGACGCTGCGCCAAACGGCGGAGCTGCTGCAAGCGCTGGGGGCGCAGCGCGCGGTCAATCTGGACGGCGGTGGCTCGTCGGCCATGGTCGTGCGCGACCGGGACAGTGGGGCGCTGCGGGTGCGCAGTAAACCGTCCGATCCCACCGGCGAGCGTCAGGTCGGGAACGCGCTCGCCGTGCTGGCCTCCTGCGCCGCACGCTGAGGCCCGCCCTCCCTCAGGCTGCGGCGTCGAGCACCCGTGGCAGTACCACCGACACGGTGGTGCCGAGTCCGGGGGCGCTCGCCACGCGGATCCCGCCCGCATGCGCCCGGACAATCCCCAGCGCTGAGGCGAGCCCGAGTCCGCGCCCCATCCCCTTGGTGGAAAAGAACGGTTCGAACAGCCGCTCGCGCGTCATGGCATCCATGCCGCTCCCCTCGTCGATCACATCAAGGGTCACGTACGGGCCTGGCGGCAGCGGGGCGTAGCCGCGAAACGCGCGCAGTTCGTCGGACGCGAACTCCCGCGCCCCGGTCTGGATGCCGATCGGCGCCGCCGACGGGCGCAGCGCTTCGGCCGCATTGGTGACCACGCTCTGCAGCAGGCGGCGCAGCCGTGACCGGTCACCGCGCACGCGCGCGCCGCTGGACGCGGCCGGCCACGCGACCGTCACGCCTGCCGGCATCGCCGCCGTGAGCGACGCATGGCTCTCGGTGAGCAGGTCGTCCATCGCGAGCGGTTCCAGCTGCAGGTGCGCGCCACCGGCGTACGCCAGCATGAGCTGCGACAGCTCCGTCGCATCGTGCGCGGCGCGGTCGATGGCGTCGAGCAACGGCCGCATGGGGTCGTTCACCGGCATCGTCCACTGCATCAGCTGCGCATTGCCGCTGATGGCACAGAGCGCATTGTTGAAGTCGTGCGCCACCCCGCCGGCGAGCGTCGAGAGGCTCTCGAACGTGCGCAGTCGCACGATCTCCGCCACGGCCCGATCCTTCTCGAGCACCGCCGATTCGGCGGCCCGCTTGGCCAGCAGCAGTTCGGTCTCGAACGCGATCCGATTACGGAACGCCAGCACCACCAGCTCGATGTCGGCCCCCGCGGCGGCGCGCGCCGCGTTGAACAGCACCGGCACGTCGCGCCCGTCGGCCGTGCGCAGGTCCAGCTGCACTTCGCTGATCGTCAGCGACGCGTCGAGCGTCGGCATGACGTGCGTGTAGAAAAAAATCCGGCTGGGGGTGCCGAACAGCCGGTCGATGGAACCGCCCAGCACCTCGTCCGCCGTCCGCCCCACGAGCGCCAGCACGTAGCCGTTGCACGCGAGCACCGTCCCGCGCGCATCGATCCGTACGTGCCCGCCGGGGGCGCTGTCCAGTCCGCCCCCCGCGCCGGTCATGCGAGTGTGGCGAGGAAATCGCGGATGGCGCGCACGGTTTCCTCGGGGTCACTCAGGTGCGGACAGTGCCCGGTGGCCTGCAGCTGGTGAAAACGTGCGCCGGGAATGTGCTCGGCGCAGTAGCGCCCCACCCGTTCGCTGGCGATCGCATCGGCGGAGCACTGCAGCACCAGCGTGGGCACGCGCACCCGCGGCAGGTCGGTGCGGTTGTCGCCGCGGAAGGTGACATCGGCGAACTGCCGCAGCATCACCGGGTCCGTGGAGCAGAAACTGGCCTCCAGTTCGGCGGCCACCTCGGGATGATCTTCCGCACGTGCCACGGTCGGCGCGAGGAGGTTGGCCCAGCCCATGAAGTTGCGGTCCATCAGCCCCAGCAACCCGTCGATGTCCTCGGCCGAGAAGCCGCCCACGTAGGGGTCGTCGTCGATATAGCGCGGCGACGGGCCGATGAGCACCAACGCCCGGATGCGCGCCGGATCGCTGATCGACGCGAGCACGCCCACCATGGAGCTGACCGAATGGCCCACGAGGACCACCGGCGCGTCGCCCGTGGTCTCGATCACATCGAGCACGTCGCGCGCGTAGCCGCGCAGCGACGCGTAGCGGTCGGCGTCGTACGCGGCACGATCCGACTGCCCCGCGCCGACGTAGTCGAAGGTGACCACGCGGTGGTCCCGGGCGAGATCCGGCGCGACGAAACGCCACATGGTCTGGTCGCAGCCGAACCCGTGGGCCAACACGATGGTGGGGGCGTGGTCGGCCCCCGTGGTCACAACGTTGTTGCGACGGCGCACCGCCGCGGCGTGGTCATTGTGGATCATGAACGAAAAGATATATTCGGCGCTTCGTGTTCACCACAGCCGGGTTTGCCCCCCGCGCTTGCTGCCGTTGTCCATCTTGCCGTGAGGGGCACCATGTCGGTCGTGAAGCAACTGGTATCGGCGTTTCGCGCCCCCACTGCCGACCCGGGGGCGCTCCTGATGCGGCTCCCCGAGCCCGTCCTGGTGCTTGGCCACGACGGGCAGATCGTGCAGGCCAACGAGCCTGCGGCCTGGCTGCTTGGCGTGGGGCGCCTCGAGCTGCCCGGTACGTCGTTCGCGGCGCGTTGCGGGGATCCCGACGCCGCCGCCACGGTGCTCGAAAAAACACGGGCCCGCGGCGCGATGCGCGATGTGCCCCTCACGCTCGCGCATCCCACGAAGGGGATGCGCTCGGTCGCGATGCACGTGGCGCTCGTCGAGGCGGTGGATGGGGCGCTGCCGCAGTTTCTCGTCCTCCTGCGTGATGTCGGCGACGGGCGTCGCGCCGAACTGGAGGCCACCCGACGCGCCGATTACCACCGTAGCCTGCTGGAAGCGTCGTCCGACGGCCTCCTGGCGATCGACGGTGACCGCCGCGTCACCGATGCGAACGCGGCCGCGCAGGCGCAGTGCGGATTGCCGCGCGAACGATTGGTTGGCATGGACTTCGCCGCGTTGTTTCAGAATCCGGACAGTGCCCGGCTGGCGCTTGACCGCACCCTCGCCGAGCGGTCCGTGGTGGTCCCGGGGCTGGTGATCCGGCAGCGGAACGGCGCCGTGATCGATGTCATGTTCACGGGCACCGTGTATCAGGACGTCGATGGCACCATGGCTGGCGTCCTCGTCAGTTTGCGAGATGTCACGGAGTCGCGTCGCGCCGAGCGCGAGCGGGATGCGAAAGACTGGGTCGTTGCCGGAATCGCACGGCTGAACGAGCAGTTCCAGGGGCAGATCAGTGCCACCGAGCTCAGCCGTCGCATCATCACCGAGATGGCCACCTATACCGGCGCGCAGGTCGGGGCGTTCTTCGTGGTGGATCAGGGAGACGCCGGCAACGCGCTGACCCTGCTCGCGAGTCATGCGTACACGCGACGGAAGGCGCTCTCCAGCCGCATCGCCTTCGGCGAAGGGCTGGTGGGGCAGGCCGCGCTCGAGCGCAAGCAAGTGCTGCTCACCGATATCCCCGACGACTACATCCGCGTGTCGTCCGGATTGGGGGAGGCCTCGCCGCGCACCCTGTGCGTGACGCCGCTGTTGCTGGAAGGGCGGGTCACGGGGATGCTGGAGCTGGCCTCCTTTGCGCCGTTCTCCGACAGCGCGCTGGAGTATCTGCGGCAAGCGGCCCCCAGTGTGGCCGTCGCGCTCGAAGCCGGGGTGGCGCGCGAGCGCGTGGCGGCGGCGCTGCAGCAGGCGCAGCAACTCGCCGCCGAGCTCGAGGCGCAGCAGGAAACGCTCCGCAACACCAACGCGGAGCTCGAGGAGCAGGCGGCGCAGCTGCGCATCTCGGAGCAGAAGCTCAAGTCGCAGCAGCAGGAGATCGAACTCGCCAACACCGAGCTGAGTCAGAAGAACGATCTGCTCGAACGGCAGAAATCCGAGACCGAGCAGGCCCGCAAGGTGCTCGCGGCGCAGGCGGAAGAAGTCGCCCTCGCCAGCAAGTACAAATCGGAGTTCCTGGCCAACATGTCGCATGAGTTGCGCACGCCGCTGAACAGCCTCTTGCTGCTGGCCCGTTCGCTGCGCGACAATGGCACCGGGAATCTGTCCGACGAGCAGGTCGAGTCGGCCACGGTCATTTACGACAGCGGCAGTGATCTGCTCAGTCTCATCAACGAGATCCTCGATCTGTCCAAGATCGAGGCCGGCAAGATGGAGCTGCGTCCCGAGGAGCTCGATCTCGAAGAGTTCCAGCGGTCGCTGGTGTCGCAGTTCGATCATATGGCGCGCGCGCAGGGGCTGACGCTCGCCGTACGCATCGCCCCGGGCACCCCCGAGCGGATCGTCTCCGACGCGCAGCGGCTGGGGCAGGTGGTGAAGAACCTGCTGGGCAACGCGCTCAAGTTCACCGAAGCGGGCGGCGTGACCGTCACTTTCGCCCCGGCCCCGGCCGATGTGGTGCTGGGACGCTCCGGGCTCATGGCGCGGGACGCGCTGGCCATCAGTGTGGCCGACACCGGCATCGGCATTCCGGCCGACAAGCAGCGCATCATTTTCGAAGCGTTTCAGCAGGCCGACTCGGGCGACCGCCGCCGCTATGGCGGCACCGGTCTCGGCCTGTCGATTTCGCGCGAGCTCACGGCCCTGCTGGGCGGTGAAATCCAGCTCGCCAGCGAGCCCGGCGTGGGCTCCACGTTCACCATCTACATCCCGCTCCGGCTGGCCGGTCCGCTCGGTGCCGCCGCGAGCCCCGCGCTGCGGCCCGCCGCGCCGCGCGCCTCGGTGTTTGCGCCGTCCACGGTGTCACCGCCCACCGCCGCGCCGTCCACCCTGTCGCCGGTGCTCGCGACACCCATCGTCCCCGATGATCGCGACGCCCTCGCGGACCACGATCACGTCATCCTCATCGTGGAAGACGACGCCCGCTTCGCGAAGATCCTGGCGGGTCACGTGCGCGAGCGTGGCTTCAAGTGTCTCGTGGCGGGATCGGGCGAAGACGGACTCGTGCTCGCCCGGACCCACCGCCCGCATGGCATTGTGCTCGATATCCAGCTGCCGCGCATGGACGGCTGGGCCGTGCTCAACACGTTGAAGCAGGACATGTCGCTGCGCCATATCCCGGTGCATGTGGTGTCGGTCGAGGAGTACAGTGCACAGAACATGCGGCTCGGCGCCATCGGACATGTCTCCAAGCCCATCGGCCGCGAGCAGATCGATGACGTGCTCGGACGGCTCACCGCCGCGTCGGCACTCGCCCGCAAGCGCGTCCTCGTCGTCGAAGACGACGAAGTCATGCGCCGCGAGACCGTGCGTATCGTGGGCAACGGAAACGTGACCGTCACCGAAGTCGGCACGGGCGAGGAGGCGATCGCGGAATTGCGCGGCGAGCCGTTCCATCTGGTCGTCATGGATCTCGGGCTCCCCGACATGCAGGGCATCGATCTGCTCAAACGCCTCGCGGCCGACCACGTGGCGCTGCCACCGGTCATCATTCACACCAACCGCGAACTCACCGCCGACGAAGATCTGTTCCTGCGCGCCTACGCCGAGTCGATCATCGTCAAGGACGTGCGCTCCCAGGAGCGTCTGATCGACGAGGTCGCGCTCTTCCTGCACCGCGTGGTACGCGATCTCCCCGAAGACAACCGTCGCGCCATTCTGCACCTGCACGAGTCCAACGAACCGCTGCGTGGGCGCAAGGTCCTCATCGTCGAGGACGACATGCGCACCATGTTCGCCATGGCGCGCCTCCTGGCGGGGCACGGCGTTCAGCCGGTCAAGGCCGAGAATGGCGGGCGCGCGCTGGAGCTGCTGGCGGAGCATCCCGACGTCGATCTCGTCCTGCTCGACATGATGATGCCCGTGCTCGACGGCTACGAAACACTGCGGCGACTGCGCGCGCAGCCGACGTTCGCCACCCTGCCGGTCGTGGCGCTCACCGCGAAGGCCATGAAGGAAGACCGCCAGCGCTGCCTCGAGGCCGGTGCCACCGACTATCTGTCGAAGCCCGTCGATCAGGATCGGCTGCTGTCGCTCCTGCGCGTGCTCCTCAGCCGATGAGTGTGGCTGCTCTCGTATCGGTGGACTCGTCGGCGGAGGTGATGCGCATCGAGGTCGGGCTGCTGCTGGAAGCCATCCATCAGCGGTATGGCTACGATTTTCGCGAGTATGCCCGCGAAACCGTGGAGCGCCGCATCGCGCAGTTTCTGGTCGATGCCCACGTGCCCTCCCTCAGCGAGCTCACCAGCCGCGTCCTGCGCGAAGCGCCGCTGTTCTATCAGCTCGTCGGGTACTTCTCCGTGAATGTCACGGCGCTGTTCCGCGATCCGTTCGTGTACGCGGCGCTGCGCCGGCACGTGGTGCCCATGCTGCGTACGTGGCCGTACATCAAGGTGTGGGACGCCGGCTGTGCCACCGGCGAAGAGGTCTACTCCGTGGCCATCCTGCTGGAAGAGGCGGGGTTGTACGAGCGGTCGACGATCTATGCCACCGACATCAGTGTGTCGGCGCTCGAGACGGCGCGCGCCGGCATCTATCCGCTCGACACCGTGTCGCGCGGGAGCAGCAACTATCTCGCCTCCGACGCCACCGCCTCGCTGTCGCAGTACTACCACGCGCAGTATGACGCCGCCGCCATCGAGCCCCGGCTCCGCCGGCGGATCACCTTCGCCAAGCACAACCTGGCGATGGATGCGTCCTTCGGCGAAATGCAGCTCATCGTGTGCCGGAATGTCCTGATCTATTTCAACCGCGACCTGCAGGATCAGGTGCTCGAGATGTTCTGGGACAGCCTCGAGAACGGCGGATTTCTCTGCCTCGGGGACAAGGAGTCGTTGTCGTTCACGTCGGTCGCCGACCGGTTCGAGGTCGTCGATGACAATGCGCGGATCTACAAGAAAAGGCCGATTCGATGAGTGGTGACCAGACCGTGAGCGCTCGGCCCGCCGAGGCGCCGGGCGCCGTCGGCACCGATCTGCGCGAGGAGGTGCTCATTCTCGCGGTGGATGACCGGCGGGCCAATCTGGTCGCGCTCGAGCGGGCACTCAAGGGCATCCCCGCGCGCATCATTCAGGCCACCAGTGGCGAAGAGGCGCTGGCCGCCTCGTTGCGGCATCGCTTCGCCCTCGCGATTCTCGACGTGCAGATGCCGGGGATGGACGGCTACGAGCTCGCGGAAATCCTGCTCGCCGATCCGGCCACCGCCCGCACACCGATCATCTTCGTCACCGCCGCCTACTCCGACGAGGCGCATCAGTTCAAGGGGTATTCCGCCGGTGCGGTGGATTACCTCGTCAAGCCGTACGACCCGATGGTGCTCCTCTCGAAGGTGAACGTCTTCCTCGAGCTGGCCCGCTACCGCATGGATCTCGAAGCGATGGTGGCGGAGCGCACGCGGGCTCTGCAGGTGAGCGAGGAACGGTACCGCACCCTGTTCGAGACCATGGAGCAGGGGGTCGTGTACCACGACGCGACGGGCGGGATCATGGACGCCAATGCGGCGGCCCGGCGACTGCTCGGTCTCTCCGGCGATGCACTCCTCGGTCGTGCGTCGTCGGACCCCGACTGGGACACCCTGCGGGAGGACGGGACCCCGTTCCCCAGCGCGGAGCACCCGGCGAGCGTGGCCCTGCGCACCGGTCGCGCTGTGCACGATGTCGTGATGGGCGTCCGTCGCCCGCAGCTCCCTGGGCATGTCTGGCTTAGCATCACGGCGATCCCCCAGTTCCGCACCGGCGAGACCGAACCGTATCAGGTGTACGCGATGTTTTCGGACATCACCGAGCGTCGCGATGCCGAACGGCGGCTCGCCGAGTCCGAGCGGGCCTTGCGCGCCGTCTTCGACCGGACGGCCGACGGCATTCTGGTGCTCGATAGCACGACCCTCATCCCCGAGATGGCCAACGGGGCCATGTGCCGCCTGCGCGGCTGCCCCGGCTGCCCGCCGTTCGGCCCGCCGTGCGCCACGCTGCTCCCGCCCAACCTGCACGAGCGGGTGCGCGCCTTCGCGGACGACGCGGCGGTGCACGACGCGCAGTGGATCGATCTCACGATCGGGCGGGACACCGACGAGGTCGTGGTCGACGTGCTGATCTCGCGCGTAGAATTGCGCGGATGTCCCTGCGTGCTGCTGGTGTTCCGCGACATGACCGAGCGCCGTGAGCAGGAGCGTGAGCGCCAGCGGCTTCAGGCCGAGCTCTTTCAGGCGCAGCGCATGGAGTCGATCGGGGCGCTGGCCGGTGGGGTCGCGCACGACTTCAACAACCTGCTCTCTGTAATCCTCGTCTACGTCGAGATGGCGCTGGAGAGCGAGCAGACCACCGGCATCTCGCGCGATGACCTGGTGGAAGTGCGCCTGGCCGGCGAACGCTCCGCCGAACTGGTGCGGCGACTGCTGGCGTTCGGGAGAAAACAGGCGCTGCAGCGGGTGGCCGTCGATGTGAATGATGTGGCCAACGGACTCGACGCGCTCCTGCGGCGCATCATCGGGGAGGACATCGACCTGTCCTTTCAGCTGAACCCCGGCGCCGGCGTCATCGTCGCTGATGCGGGGCAGCTCGAGCAGGTGATCATGAACCTCGCCGTCAACGCCCGCGATGCCATGCCGCAGGGAGGCGCGCTCCTCGTG
>CANJOX010000039.1 GCA_947475795.1 Gemmatimonadota bacterium | reverse complement strand
GGTCACCAGGATCGAGAGGCTCGTGCCGTGACCGACACCCTCGCACTGCGCGCCCGCGGCCCCCTGGGCGCGCTCGACACCGAGACGCGCACGGCGATCACCAATCGTGTCGGCACAATCGACGGAACGGTTCGTAGCCGAACCGCTGCCATCATCGCCCGCGTCCGCGCCGATGGGGACGTCGCGCTGCGGGCCTTCGCCCACGAGTTTGACGGGGTCGATCTGGAGGCGATCGAGGTCCCGCGTCATGCGTGGGACACGGCGCTCGCCACCCTCGACCCGGCGCTCCGACGCGTCCTGGAACGGTCGGCGGCCAACATCGCGACGGTGCACCGTGCATTCCTGCCGACGGCCACCGAATGCTGGCCGGAGCCGGGTATTCGCGTCGTCCGGCGCCCCGACCCCCTCGGTCGGGTTGGCATCTACGCGCCCGGCGGCCGGGCCGCCTATCCCAGCTCCCTGCTGATGGGCGTCATCCCGGCCCGCGTGGCGGGGGTGCACGAGGTCGTCGTCTGCTCCCCGCCGGGCCCGGACGGCCGGCCATCGCCCGTCGTCCTCGCGGCCGCCGCGCTGGCCGGCGTCGACCGGGTCTTCGCACTGGGCGGTGCCGGCGCCATCGCGGCCATGGCCATCGGCACCGACACCGTACCGCAGGTAGACCGGATCATGGGTCCGGGCAACGCGTACGTGGCCGAGGCCAAGCTGCAATTGGTGGCCGACGTGGCCATCGATTCCCCCGCCGGCCCCAGTGAACTGCTCGTGCTGGCCGATCACACCGCCGACCCCGAGGCGGTGGCCCGCGAGCTCATGGCACAGGCAGAGCACGATCCCGACGCCGCCGTCGTGGCGGTGCTCGTGGGAGACGACGACGTCATGACGACGCTCGCCGAGGCGGTGGAGTCCGCCCTGCTGGCGCAGCTGGAGCACGCCCCCCGCGCCGCCGTCGTGCGTCACGCGCTGGCGGCTCGTGGCGCCATCGTCACGGTCGGCACGCTCGCGGAGGGCGTGGCCTTCGCCAATGGCTGGGCAGCGGAGCATCTGTTGCTGGTGGTGCAGAGCGACGTGCGCGACGCGACGCTGGCCGCGTTGCGGAGCGCCGGCACGATCTTCGTGGGCGCGACCAGCTCGGTGGCCTTCGGCGACTACATGACGGGAGCCAACCACGTGCTCCCCACCGCGGGGGCTGGCCGCTGCTACTCCGGCCTGTCCACGCTCGACTTCGTACGGTGGACGACATGGCAGGAGGTCTCCGCCGACGCCGCCGCGAGCCTGTCGGCCGACGTTGCGGCTTTTGCCGACGCCGAGGGGTTGCCGGCGCACGCCGCCGCCGCGCGCGCGTGGTCGTCCAACGCGGTCACCGACGCCACGGGCAGCACGGGAGCGACCGTATGAGTACCCCACGCCACGACGCACAGGGTCGGCGGTCCTTCGCCCGCACAGCCTACGACGCGGTCCCGTTGTACGACCCCAAGCGCGCGCCGGTCGAGCTGGACCTCACCGACAACACCAATCTCTGGGGGATGCCGCCGGCCGCCGAGCGGGCGTGGCGCGACGCCCCGGTCTCGCGGATCACGCGCTACCCCACGCTGTACGCGGCGGAACTCAAGGAGGCGCTGGCAGGGTACGTGGGTGTCTCGCCGGACATGATCGTCACCGGCTGCGGCTCCGACGACATTCTCGACAGTGCGATGCGCGCCTTCGGTGAGCCGGGCGACGTGGTGGCCGGCCCTGAGCCGTCATTTGCCATGATCCCAATCTTCGCGCGCATGAATGCGCTCACGTATGTGGGATGCGTGGAGCAACCGTCACACCAGCCCGACCTCGACGCGCTGCTGGCCACCAAGCCGGCGCTGTTGTATCTGTGCTCGCCCAACAATCCCACCGGCGCGCTGCTGGCGCGGGCTACGATTGAACGCGCGCTGCGCGAGGCGCCCGGTGTCGTGCTCCTCGACGAGGCGTACGCCGAGTTTGCCGGGGTGTCGGCCATTGATCTGGTGGCGCACTCCGACCGGCTGCTGGTGATCCGGACCATGTCGAAGGCCTTCGGCCTCGCCGGACTGCGCATCGGCTATGCCGTCGGGCAGCCGTCGCTGGTCATGGACGTCGAGAAGTCGCGCGGCCCCTACAAGCTCAATGCCATGGCCGAACACGCCGCCGCGGTAGCCCTGCAGCAGGACATGCCGTGGGTGGAGGAACACGTGGCGCTGGCGGTCACGCTCCGCGAGCGGCTGGCCGACGCGCTGCGCGCGCGCGGCTTCGCCCCGCTGGCATCGCACGCCAATTTCGTGTGTGTGCCCGTGCCGGACTGCGTGGACGTCGGCCAGGCCCTGCGCGCCCACGGCGTGGCGGTGCGCCCGTTTCCGGCGCTGCCGCACATCGGCGATACGCTGCGGATCAGTGTCGGCCCGTGGTCGATGCTCGAGCGCTTCCTCGCCGCCTTCGATGCTGTCATGACCGCGCGGCGCACCACATGAGCGAGCTCCGTGCCCACCCGGGTCACCCGCTGCGCGTCACGGTCTTCGACTACGGCGCCGGCAATCTGCACTCGCTGGTCAAAGCACTCGAAGCCGGCGGCGCCGTCGTGCACGTGGACACCGATCCTGTGCGCGCCGTCCGCGACACCGATGCGCTGATCCTCCCCGGCGTGGGGGCGTTCGCGCCGGCGGCCGAACGGCTCGCACCGGGACGTGAGGTGATGCGCGACGCGCTGTTGGCCGGACTGCCGGCGCTGGGCATCTGCCTGGGGATGCAGCTGCTGTTCAACGACAGTGATGAAGGGCCCGGGCTCGGGTTGGGGGTGGTGGAAGGGCAGGTCACCAGACTGCAGGCCGCACAGGTGCCGCAGATCGGCTGGAACCGGCTCGAGGACATCACCGATCCACTGTTGCTGGCCTCGGGGCTCGACGTGGCCTACTACGCCAACAGCTTCGTCTGTCGCCCCACCGCGGCGCACACGCCGTTCGTGAGTGCGTGGAGCGAACATGAGGGCGACCGCTTCCCCGCGTCAGTGCGGCGCGGCAACATCATCGGCACGCAGTTTCATCCGGAAAAGTCCAGCGCCCCCGGCGTGGCTTTCGTGCGTGAGTTTCTGCAGTTCGCGGCTTCTTTCAGGAGTGCGTCATGATCGCGGTACCCGCAGTGGACCTGCGCGGCGGCAAGTGCGTGCAGCTGGTCGGTGGTGACTATGCCGACGAGCGCGTGCGTCTCGACGACCCGGCCGCCGTGGCCCGTGATTGGGCGCACACCGGCTTCACGCGCCTGCACGTGGTGGATCTCGACGCGGCCACGGGGCGCGGGCACAATCAGGACGTGATCCGCGAGATCCTCCGCGACGCCGCCGTGCCGGTGCAGGTGGGCGGCGGCGTACGGGACGAGTCCCGCATCGCATCGCTGCTCGACGACGGCGCCACGTGGGTCGTGGTGGGCACCCGCGCCGTGGAAGACGAAGACTGGCGCCACGAGATGGCGCACGCCTTCCCGGGGCGCTTGATCGTGGCCGCTGATGTGCGCGACCGGCTGGTCGTCACGCGTGGCTGGGCGGAAACGTCACGGCTCGACGTGATCGACTTTGTGCAGGAGCTCAGCGCGCTGCCGCTGGCCGGCGTGCTGGTCACGGCGGTGCATCTGGAAGGTCGGATGGCAGGAACGGACTTGCCGCTCATGGAGGATGTCGCGGACGCCAGCGCATGGCCGGTGTTCGCCTCGGGCGGCGTGACGTCGCTCGATGATATGCGCGCCCTCGAGCACCGCGGACTCGCCGGTGCCGTGCTGGGGATGGCGCTCTACACAGGCGTGCTCGATGCGCGCCGTCTCGCCGAGGAGTTCGGGGCATGACCGTCGTCATTCGGGAATCGAAAGAGACACAGATCCGCCTGGCCATCACCGCCGGCACGGGTGTGGCCACGGTGTCCACCGGCGACGTGTTCCTCGACCATATGCTCGTGGCGTTCGCACGCTACGCCGGCGTAGACCTGAGCGTGCAGGCTACCGGCGACATGCGCCACCACCTCATCGAGGACGTGGCGATCGCACTCGGTCAGGCGGTGGCGGCCTTTGCACCGGCCGGGTGCGCCCGCTATGGCGAACGCACGGTACCCATGGACGATGCGCTCGTGCAGGTCGTGCTCGACATCGGCGGACGTCCGTACTACGAAGGGAAGCTGCCCTCCAATCTCTACGAGCACTTCCTGCGCTCGTTCGCCGACAACGCCAAGGCCACGCTGCATGTGCGTGTGATCCGCGGTTTCGACAAGCACCACATCGTCGAAGCGGCCATCAAGGGACTGGGGTTTGCGCTGCGCGAAGCACTCGTGGAAACCGGCGCCGTGTTCAGCACCAAGGGCAGCGTACGTCTCGAGATCACGGACGCGTGATCGCATGCTGACGCGACGCGTGATCGTGTGCCTCGATGTGAAGGGCGCGCGCGTGGTGAAAGGGGTGCAGTTCGTCGGCCTGCGCGACGTGGGGGATCCGGTGGCGCTCTCCGAGCGCTACGAGCAGGACGGCGCCGACGAGATCACGTTTCTCGACATCTCCGCCAGCGCCGAGGAGCGCGCTACACTGCTCGACGTGGCGCGCCGTACCGCCGAACGCCTCTTCATTCCGCTCACGATCGGCGGTGGCGTGCGCACGGTGGACGACGTTGCGCGGGCGCTGCGGGCCGGCGCCGACAAGGTGTCGGTGAACTCGGCGATTGTCACGCGCCCGGAATTGCTCACCGAAGCCGCCGACCGTTTCGGCGCGCAGTGCGTCGTGGCCAGCATCGACGCCAAGCGTAATGCCAACGGCGAGTACAAGGTCTGGGTGAAGGGCGGTCGGGAAGAAACGGCGCTCGACGCGGTGGCGTGGGCGCAGGAGTGCGTGGCGCGCGGGGCCGGCGAAATTCTGCTCACGTCGATCGACCGCGACGGTGCCCGCACCGGCTACGACCTCGCGATCACGCGCGCCGTGGCCGATGCGGTGCACGTCCCGGTGATTGCCTCCGGCGGTGCCGGCACCGCGCAGCATCTGGTGGACGGGATCGAGCGGGGCGGCGCCGATGCGGTGCTCGTGGCCGGGATTCTGCACGACGGCGTGACGACGGTGCAGGCGCTCAAGCAGACCATGCGCGAGGCCGGACTGCCGGTGCGCATCACCAGCGCACCGGTGGCGGCATGAGCACGCGCGAATCACCGGCGGTGCTGCTGCAGGCCGCCGCCGAGCTCGCGCAGTTCGCGGCGGGAATCGCGATGCGCTGGTATCGCACCGGCGTTGACGTGGAACACAAGAGCGACGGATCACCGGTCACGATCGCCGATCGCGAAGCCGAGCGGGCGGCCCGCGCGTGGCTGGCCGAACGGTTCCCGCGCGATGGCGTGTTTGGCGAGGAGCTCGCCGATGAACGCACCGATGCGCCACGGCGCTGGATTCTCGACCCCATCGACGGCACCAAGGCCTTTGTGCGTGGCGTGCCGCTGTGGGGCACGCTCGTGGCCTGCTGTGAAGGCGACACCGTGATCGCCGGAGCGGCCTGCTATCCTGCCGTGCAGGAAACGGTAGCGGCCGCCTTGGGCGAGGGGTGCTGGTGGAACGGCAGCCGCGCCACCGTGTCCCGCACGGCGCAGCTGCGTGAAGCCACCGCGCTGATCACCGACGATCGGTTTCTGGACCGTCCGCACCGGCGTGCGCACTGGCAGTCGCTGGCGTCGGAGGTGGCCGTGGCCCGCACGTGGGGCGACTGCTACGGCTATCTGCTCGTGGCCACGGGGCGCGCCGAGATCATGATCGATGACATCGTCAACCCCTGGGATGCCGCGGCCGTGTATCCGCTCATTACTGAAGCCGGCGGCCGTTTCACCGATTGGCGTGGCGCCGACACCGCGTTCGGTGGTGACGTGATCGCTACGAACGCCGCGCTAGGCGACATGGTCCGGCCGTTCTTGATCACTCCGGCACACGCCGCATCGCCGGACGCGACCCTGACTGGAGGTACCGCATGACATCCGCCGCCACGCTCGACCTGGATGCGCTGGACTTCACCAAGAGTGGCGGTCTGGTGACGGTGGTGACGCAGGACGCCAGCTCCGGGGCAGTGCTGATGGTGGCGCACGCCGACCGCGAGGCGCTCGAACGCACGCTGGAGAGCGGCGAGATGCACTACCGCTCGCGGACGCGCGGATTGTGGCACAAGGGTGGCACGAGCGGCAACGTGCAGCGCGTCGTGTCACTCACGGCCGATTGCGATGCCGATGCGGTGCTCGCGCGCGTGATCCCCGCCGGACCCGCCTGCCACAACGGAACCCACTCGTGCTTCCGCGACGAGGCGTTGTCCGCCGACGTCTTCTCGGCGCTCGACGCCACGATCGCCTCGCGCATGCAGTCGGCAGCGACCACGACCGCGACCACGACCGCGGCACCCGCACCGGCGAGCTACACGCAGCGACTGCTCGCCGACCGCAACCTGCGCCTGAAAAAATTGGGAGAGGAAGCGGTGGAACTGGCCACCGCCTGCGTGGACGGCGACGTGGAACGTGCCACCGAGGAAACGGCTGATCTGCTGTATCACGCCCTCGTGGCGCTGCGCGCCGCCGGCGGCTCGCTGGAGGCGGTGCGCGCCGTGCTGGCGGCGCGGGCACGGCCCGCAGTCGGCTAGAGAATCGCGGTAATGACCTGCGCGCCGGTCCACTGGGCACCGGGCGCAAGGTGTACCGGAGGCCGCACCACGGCCGCCTCCACGCACACCATCCGGTGCTCGTCACCATCGGCAAAATCGGGGCGCGCTCGCGTGCCGTCCACGCCCGGATTCCAGACCACCGTCTCGGAAAATCCACGCTGTTCCAGACGAAGACCGCGGTGTGGCTCGCGCAGCACAATTTCATTGCCGGTGCCGAAATACACCCGATCGATGTGCCCCTCGATCGCCAGCACGTCGTCGGTCGCGTGGAATTCGGCACCGTCCCGCAGGGCGTCCCGGTACTGCGTCCCCGCGAGCCCCACGACGTGCGTGGCGTACGCCTCCGCGACGGCAAAGTACGGATGCAGCGCGGCGGTGAAGGCGAATGGCTGCGTATCGGTGTTGGTCACGGTCAGGGCAACCGTGAGCATCGAGGCCGCCACCTGCACCGACAGCTCTGCCGCAAACGCGTACGGCCACTGCGCGCGCGTCGCCTCGCTGTCGGTCAGGCGCAGCAGGAGCCGCGCCGACGCGTCATCGGTGGCCTGCTGCGCAACGTGCCACCGGCTGAGGCGGGCGAAGCCATGTTGGGCGAGGGGGCCGAACGGACCGAACTGCGGAAAGCAAATGGGGATGCCGCCGCGGATGGAACGCCCCGGACCGTAATGCGCGGCGCGACTCACGAAGAGCCGGTCGTCGCCCGAGCCGCTGGGTATCCACGACGCCACCTGCCCGCCGTCGAGATACACCCGCGCGAAAGCACCGTCGGGCGCGTGTAACTCGACGAACGGTGCCTCGGCGGCGGTACTCACGTCACCGAGAGGCGTCGTGGCACCGTGCCGATGTGAAGCCGGCGGCGCACTACAGCTCCCAGCCCTTGCGGTACACCCGCGTGAGATACTGGTCCGCGTCGGGGGCGTTGGTGAATTTCATCGCCTGACTGTCGTAGTTCACCTTGCGCCCCTGTCCCGCGCGTAACGCGGCCATCCCCAACAGCATGGTTTCGGTGAGCGGCGACGCCTGCGAGAACGGCGAGCTGGCCTTCGCTTCTCCCTTGGCGGCCTGAATCCAGTTCTGTTCGTGCGACACCGTGATGCGGGGCAGCGTCACCGGCACTTGCTCGGCCTTTTTCGCGATCGCTTCGGGGAAGATGCGCGGCTTGTTGCCGTACGTCTCGTAGAACATGATCCCCTTGTCGCCGATGAAGACGCCGCCGCCGCCATCGCTGCCGGGATTGTTCATCGGCACATCGTCGGGAAGCATCTCCGGGCGCGGCGGCATCAGCCCCCCGTCATACCAGTACAGTTTGAGCGCGTCACGCTTGCCCACCTTCGGGAAGTCGTATTGCACCATCGTCGCCATCGGATACGTGGCCGGATTCTGCGCGCCGCCGCCCCACGGACTCGACGAAGCCGCAATGGACGTGGGGTACGTGAGACCGAGCGCCGTGAAGGGCTGATCGATCAGGTGCGCACCCATATCGCCCAGCGAACCGACCCCGAAGTCCAGCCAGCCACGCCAGGCGAACGGATGATACGCGGGATGGTACGCAATCTCGGGCGCCGGTCCGAGGTACAGATCCCAGTTCAGCCCCGGCGGCAGTGAAGCATCGTTCGCGGCCATCGCGGTGCGTACGGCATTGTCGACGGTCCCCATGTTCCACTGGGGACGCGGGTTGGGTGGATTGGTCGGCGCCGGTGCGTTGGCCGCGCGCGGACGCGGAATCCCCTGCGCCCAGTACCGCACCGGCCGGTCGGTCCACACATGCACCTGGCGGATCTTGCCCAGCACCCCGGACGCGATGATTTCGTTGATGCGATGCGAGCCCTCCATCGAGTGGCCCTGATTGCCCATCTGCGTGGCGAGCTTCGGATTGGCCGCCGCCGCCTTCTGCAGCAGTCGCACCTCATGCACCGAGTACGCGAGCGGCTTCTGCACGTACACGTGCTTGCCCAGCGACATCGCAGCCAGCGCGATCGTGGCGTGCAGATGGTCCGGTGTGGCAATCATCACCGCGTCGATGTCCTTCTGCTTCTCCAGCATCTCGCGGAAGTCCGTGTACTTCGCGGCCCGCGCGTAGGCCTCACCAAGCTGGATGTTCTCCGCGCTCGGCGGCCCCTGACGGGGCTTCAGCCGCGCCTCGAGCGAGCGCTCGACGTAGGCATAATCCACGTCGCACACCGCCACGATATTCTCGGTCAGCATCTGCGACATGTTGCTCATGCCCATGCCGCCGATCCCGACGCAGGCGATGTTGAGCTTCGCGCTGGGCGCTCGGACACCGGGGCCACCGAGCACAACGCGCGGGACAATCATCGCACCGACGGCGAGCTTCGCGCTGTCGGATACGAAATCGCGACGGGAATAGGGATTCGACACAGGAGGGCGGGAAATCGGTCGGAGACGACGCGCCGGACACTCAGGCGGAAGGTGCTGGAATCATGATATATCCTTCGCGCCAGCATCCGTCGAGACGGAACGGCGGGTCGCCGGCGAATGCCACCCGCGTGTCGCGACCGGCAGCCCACCAGGCGCCGGCGATACCGCCAGCCACGGCCTGCAGCTGATCGTGCGTACCGACCCCCTCGAGCACGATCCCGGTACCGCGTTGCAGCCGGTCTCCGGCGTCGCGGATATCGGCGGCGGAGGCGCGCCCCTTGGCCATCAGCGGAGTCAGCCCGAGGGCGCGCCAGGCGGCGGTGGGAAAGCTTTCCGTGATCAAGCGGGCATCGGGGCGGGCGTCGGGCTGCCCCGGAAGCGCCCAAGACCCATCAGCACACAGCGCCTCGAAGAGCGCGATCGAGAATGTGGTGAACCCGAGATAGCTGCGTGGCTTCACCCCGTCGGGTGGCAATCCGGTCTTGCCGGGCGCCCGCACGAGGCGTTCGCTGCGCCGGCAATGCGGCGAATCGGTGTCAGGACCCTTCCACCCCAGTGGCCCGTCGATACACAGGCACTGCGCGCCGGCGGCATCGGCCGTCTCGCGAAGCCAGCGGGCCAGCGGCTCCACCGCCGGGCGACCCCCGAACGGGACCGTCAGCGCGCGCGCCGACAGCGATTCGATCGACCCGTCGGTATCGGCAACGACCAGGGCCACACCGATGTCGCGGTAGTCAGCGCAGGCCAGATCCACCGACAACGCCACGCCGCGCCCCGGCGGCGAGGGACGCACGGGGCTCAGAACCGCAGCATCCGCGCCGGTGTCACTTTCGCCGGATCGCCCACGTACGCCCAGCGCACCCGCCCCATGTACGTGCGCGCCGCCTGCTGAATCTGCTCCGGTGTCACGGCCCGCAGTTCCTCGACGAACTGCGCCGCCCGACGGAAGTCGCCCTGATACAGCTCCGCGCGTGCCAGCATGTTCGCCTGGTCGGCGTTCGTCTCGTTGTCGAGGAAGTACGTCACGATGAACTGCTGCACCAGACGGTCGAGCCCCTCGTCCGTGATCGTCCCCTCGCGCAGCGACGTGATCTGCTGCTGCATGATCGCCAGCACTTCGTCGGGCTGGGTCGTGGTGACGTACAGCCCACCCAGCGAGAAGGCACGCTCCACGAACGGGGCGTTCACGGAGTACGTGAGGTTGCGACGACCGCGGACCTCCGCGAACAGGCGCCCCGACAGCACCGCGCACGCGAGGCGAAGCGCCGGGTAATCGGGGCTCGTGGCCTTGGGGCCGTGGAAATAGCCTTGGAGATAGTTGGTCGGCAGCGTGCGCTGCTCGATCACGTAGGCACCCGGGAGTTCCGCCGGCGGATCGGGGAGCGACCAGCGGTAGTCCCCCTTCGGCAGACGTCCCAGCGTCTCGCGCACCAGCGACTCCACCTTGGTGCGGGACACGTTGCCGACCACCACCAGCATCATGCGCGACGTGACGAATTGCGTGGCATGATAGGTCTTGAGATCGGCGGCGCGGATCTGCGTGAGCGACGCCTCGGTGCCCGTGGGCTCGAGGCCGTAAGGGTGACCGGCGAAGGCGATGCTGTCGGCGAGATACTCCAGCAGGGCATCCGGGCTGTCCTTGCGCTGACGCGTCGCGGTGACGAACTGCTCGCGCACCAATTCGACCTCGGTGGGATCGAGACGCGGCGCCATGACACGGTCGGCGAGGATGGCCCAGGTGCTGTCGAGTCCCGTCGTGGTGGCGCGCAGACTGATCGTGGTCCAGTCGGCATTCGCCCCCACGCCGATGGCACTGCCGAGACGGGCCATTTTCGTGCGCAGGACATCACGCGGATACTTGGCCGTCCCCCGCTCACTCGCCTCCAGCAGCAGGGTTTCGATGCCCTGACTCTTGGCCGTCAGCTGCCGCGTCCCACCCAGCAGATACAGATTCGCCGCCACCACGTTGTTGGCCGTGACGCGACGGAGAATCACCGGAATCCCCGCCACCTCGAACTTCGACGTGAGCGTGTCGGTGGACGACGTCACGGCCGACGGGAACTCCACGGGTTTGGCCGGCGCCTTCTTGGCCGGCGTCGGTTTCGTGCTTGTCTTGACCGGCGCCTTCTTCACCACCGGCTGCCCCGCCAGCGCCCCGGCCGACGACACCGCCAGCACCGCCGCCATCACAACACCATACCCCATACGCGCGACTCCAGACGGTGTCTTCACGGCCGCACCACCGGACGCATGGTGGGCGTCAGCAACTCCGACTCGGTGAGCCCGATCGCTTTCCGCGCCTCGCTGGAGAGCAGGACGCTCGTGACGCGTGGCTTACCGGCCACATAGGTCTTCGTGTAGCGCAGGAGATCGGTGATGCGCTGCTGGGCCATCGTATCCGTGTAGCCGAGGAAGTAGTCGAGGTTCGAGACGCTCCACCAGAACCCGATCGTGTGCGCGATTTCGGATGCCTTCTCGATGCCGAACGCACTCGATACGGTGCGTTGCGCTTTCACCGCCTCCAGCTCGCGCACCGTCACGTACGTGGGATCCGTAAAGCGTGCGATCTCGCGCTCGAGCGCCGCCATGGCGACGCGGAACTTGTCGGGGGTCGTCTGTCCGCTGATGGAAATCGGTCCGGTCTGATTCAGCGTGTAGTAGTTCACGCCGACGCCCTGCCACAGCCCCGTATCCACCAGATTCTTCTGGAACGTCGAGCCCGGCGTATTGAGCACGTCGCTGAACACATCGGCCGCGAAGGTCGCGCCGGGATCCTTGCCGACGCTGGGTCCCTGCCACTGGATCAGCACGGCCACCGCATTGATCGGCTCTTCGCTGATATGCGCCTTGTTGCCGTCGAGCGCGGGGATCGGCGGAATAGGATCGGCCACGAAAGGATCGGCGCCGCGAGGCCAATCACCAAACACCTGACGGGCCAGCGCGAACACCTGCTCGGCATTCACGTCACCAGTCACGATCAGCGCGCAGTTGTTCGGCACGTAGTACTTGCGCTGGATCTCTCGCATCTGCGCCGTCGTGACGTTCGCGATCACGGTGCGATCGCCGATCGTGTTTTTCCGGCTGAACTGTCCCGGATAGAGCAGCGTCGTCGCCTGTTGCTGCCAGTCGAAACCGGGCTGCGCCTCGTTGCGGTCGTACTCGCCCAGCACGACTTCCTTTTCGCGCTTGAGCTCATCCTCACGGAAGGTCGGGTTGATGAGCGCGCTGGCCAGAAAGCGCAGCCCTCCCGCGATGGAATCGGCCGGCAGCGTGAGGAAATAGTTCACGCGTTCTTCTTGCGTAGTGCCGTTGAACACGGCGCCCAGTTCGGCGGCACGCTCGTTAAATGCCTCCGCGTTGGGCAGGTCCTTGTTGGCCTTGAAGAACATGTGCTCGTACATGTGCGCCAACCCGGCGTACTCCGGGCTCTGCGTAAACGCGCCGTTGCGCACGTCGATCTCGAGTGTCGCGATGGGCACGCCGTGATTTTCGATCACGATGACTTCCATCCCGTTCGCCAGCATCGTGCGACGCAGCACCTTCTGCAGTTCGGCCTTCGACTGCGCCGGCAGCACCGAAGGCATGGCCGCCGGGGCCGCGACGGCCAGCAGGGCAGCCAGCCAGAAGGGCCGAAGGCGAGGGTAGCGGGTAGGCGCGCGATGCACGCGGGCGCCGGTCGGTACAGGCATGCGACGTCGGGAAAGGGAAGGGCGGGTCACCACGCTGAAACGTGGCGTACAGGGCCGCTCCGGGGAATCTTTCGGAATGACTCCCGACCAGATGGCTGATGCGCTCGCGGCCGCGGCGCCCGGCGTGCTGCCGCGCCACCGCCTGCCGTGCGGCGTACCGCTCGCCCCGTTCACGACCTTCCGGATCGGCGGACCGGCCGACGTGTTGTTCGAGGCCCGGTCGGCAGACGAACTCGCCGCCGCGATCACCGCCGCCCGAGCCACGGGAATTCCGTGGGTGGTACTTGGGCTCGGGGCCAACGTCCTCATCGGTGACCGCGGCGTCCGCGGCCTCGTGATCCGCAATCAGGCCACCGCGCATACCATGGGTGCCGACGGCCGCCTCTGGAGCGAAAGCGGCGCGATCATCCAGGATCTGGTCCTCGACACGGTCCGCGCCGGGTGGTCGGGGCTCGAGCACTATATCGGCATCCCGAGCACGGTGGGCGGTGCGCTCTGGCAGAACCTGCACTTCCTCTCGCCCGCCCCGGAGCGCGAACGGACCATGTTCATCGCCGAGGTGTTCGAGTCGTGCGAGATCCTGGCCGTGGAGGGGGATCGGCGCGTGGTGGATGCGGCGTACATCCAGTTTGGCTACGACGACACCGTGTTTCACCATCGGCGGGACGTGGTGCTGAGCGCCACGTTCCAGCTCACGAAGGCCGATCCGGCCCGGCTGCATCAGATCTTGCAGGAAAACCTCTCCTGGCGCGGGTCCCGGCACCCGTGGCTGCAGGTGCATCCCAGCGCCGGCTCGATCTTCAAGAAGATCGAGGGCGTGGGCGCCGGCCGCCTGATCGACCAGTGTGGCCTCAAGGGTTTCCGGGTGGGCGATGCCCAGATCTCGCACATTCACGCCAACATCCTGGTGAATCTCGGGCACGCCACCGCGGCCGATGTCCGCGCGTTGGTGGCACACGCACAGGCGGCAGTGAAAGAACGGTTCGGCTACGAACTGCAACCCGAGGTCGGCTTCATCGGGGATTTTTAGCGCAGGGGAAACGATCGCGGGGGAACGGTGTCGAAACGCCCACGAGGGCTGACACGTAGACAATTGGACCCGCCCTGCTCGCCCCCCGAATCCCTCCCC
>CANJOX010000038.1 GCA_947475795.1 Gemmatimonadota bacterium | reverse complement strand
GCATGTCGTCGGTCATGTCCAATCCGTACGCCTTGCCCGTGGGGCCGACGCGGCGGGCGGAGAGGATCACGTCAATGCCGCCTCCCGATCCGAGATCGAGCACCACCTGACCGGGCTCGAGCGCGGCGAGTGCGGTGGGGTTGCCGCAGCCCAGCGAGGCGAGCACCGCGGCGCCCGGGAGTTCGTCGGTCTCGCCGTTCACATAGAGGTCGGAGGTGATCGGATCGACGGCGCCATTGAAGGCACTGCCGCCGCAGCAGGAGCTCTGGGGGCCACAGCAGGAGGCGGTATCGCCGGCCTCGAGCACGCGGCGTGCCGCGGCGCCGTAGCGCTCCCGCACGAGTTCGGTCACCGACGGTGCCGCGGCAGGGTTTTCGGTGGCCGTGCTGGTGGCCGTGTCGGTGCCGCGCGGGGTGATGCTGATGGGCGTGGTCATGATTCGCTCCGGGATGTGCGAGGAAAAGAATCAGAAAATATTGATGTGTTTGGTACAAAAACGGCGCTAGCCGCAGCACCGTCCCAGCGCGGCCGGCGGCGGCGCGTTCACCGGCCCCGCGGTGGCGAGGGCGTGCACGATGTCGTGGGCCTCGGTGAGGGCGTCGGGGCGCAACGCGTAGTACGACCAGCGTCCGTCCCGGCGGTCGTGCACCAACCCGGCGTCTTTGAGCACCTTGAGGTGGAATGACAGTCGGGACTGTGCCACGTCCAGTGCGTTCTGCAGGTCGCAGACGCACCGTTCGCCCCCGCCCAGCATCCGCAACACGGCCAGTCGGGTGTCATCCGAGAGGGCGTGGAAAATCTGGGTGGCGCGTGGAAGGTCGAGCGTCGTCATGGTTGTAATGTATCAGGAAAATTTGATGTATGCAATGGGCCCCGACGTGTGGGACCCGTGCAGACCGGGATGTGGCGCGCGCCGACCGGGCCGAATGGCGGTCTGTGGGGTATCTTGCGGTTGTCCGCCGGATTCAACCTCTCGACGACACCCCCCTATGCGTACCACCAATCCTGTGCTGTCCCGCTTGGCCGATGCGGCGCGCGCCACCGCCGCCGGTTCCCGCTCGGCTTCAATGACCGTGTCCGGGACCGCCGGCAAGGCCGCCATCCTGCTCGCCGTCACGTTGTTTTCCGCCACGCTCACGTGGCAGCAAGTGGCGTCGGGGCGCGTCGATCTGATCATGCCGGCCATGCTGGTGGGCGGACTCGGCGGCTTCGTGTTCGCGCTCATCACCAGCTTCCGGCCGCAGAGCGCGCCGTGGAGCGCGCCCATCTACGCGTCGCTCGAAGGCATCTTTCTGGGTGCGATCTCGGCGATGTACAACGCCCGCTTCGCCGGGTTGCCGCAGCAGGCCGTGTTGCTGACCTTCGGTGTCGCCGGCGCGGTGTTCATGCTGTACCGCTTCAACATCCTGCGGGCCACCGAAGGCTTCCGCAAAATGATGATGGCCGCGATGATCGGCATCGGGT
Organism: Gemmatimonadota bacterium; assembly: GCA_947475795.1. The sequence goes on along the minus strand of CANJOX010000038.1, from coordinate 12,495 downwards.
TGTTCTATCTGGGTTCGATGCTGCTGTCGCTGTTTGGTGTGTCGATCGGCTACTTCACGTCGTCTGGTCCGCTGGCGATCGGTATCAACCTCGCCATTGCCGGCGTAGCTGCCTTGAACCTCGTGCTCGACTTCGACCGCATTGAACACGGCGTGCGGGCCGGGGCGCCGAAACAGCTCGAGTGGTTTGCCGCGTTCGGCCTGATGGTCACGCTGGTGTGGTTGTACCTCGAACTGCTGCGGCTGCTGTCGCGCCTGCAGGGGCGTCGCGACTAAGCGGCGCACGCTTACGGGTGTTGTGGAATAGTCGAAGGCCCCGGTCGGGATGTTTCCGACCGGGGCCTTCGTCATATACCTGGTGTGTCAGGTCACTGCACGCGGAACAGGTAGCTCAGTTTCATGAAGAACTGATCGCGGGAGCGCTCGAGGCGCTCAGGGCCGACCGGCCGGTCGGCGCGCAGCGCATCGCCGTAGCCCAGATACACCACGGTGCCGGGCGACGGCAGATACGAGAGCAACACGTCGAGACGGACCCGCGTGCGCTCGAAGGCCGTCGCACGCGACAGGGTGCCGTTGCCGGCGCGCAGATAAATGGGGAGTTCGGTGCGGGTGTCGTCGCGCAGGGAGTCCTGCGTGACCACCGAGCGCTCACCGATCACCCGCACGAAGAACTGCCGCGTGACCTGATACTCGCTGCGCAGGCGATACGTGTTACGCGTGAGTACGCGCGTGCCGTCGCTGCGGCGGTCGAACGTGTCGTAGTTCCACGTGCCGGCCAGACGCAGCTGCTCGGTGGGGCGGAGGTTCAGCGTGTTCTGCAGGCTGAAGATGCCCGCCGAGCTCCACTCCTGGAAGTTTTCGTCGTAGCCGATGATGGAAAACGCGTTGTAGCTGAAGCGCCGGAATTCCGGCGTGCCCAGCGAGAACACCCAATCGCGATTGCCGATTTTGGGCGTGCCGGCATAGGCCACCGTGTCCGTGCGCCCCGCCCCGCGCGGCTTCACCAGCACGTAGTTGCTGTACAGCGACGGGTCGTAGCCGAACACTTCGAGCAGCAGCTGCGTGCCGAACTGCCAGCCGCCGCGCACACGGGCGTTGGTTCGCAGGTGCAGCTGGCGATCCTGTGACCCCTCGCCGTTGACGAAGCGGTCGTACTGGTAGCGGCCCAGTACGAACAGCTCGGGGCTGAACAGCTCGACCAGCGCCTTCGGCTTGCCGTAGAAATTCCAGCGGTGCGTGGCCGACATGTTGGCGATGCCGGGGCGCGCGATGAACCCCGACTGCGCGTCGAAGTCGGGGCTGATGCCGTTCATGCTGTAGCGGGCCACGAAGCGGCGGCCGTTGCGCGAGGCGTTCACGTCGAACAGGGGCGCGCGCTGCGTGCCGCTGTCGCTGCCGGTGAAGCTGCTGGCCACCTGCGCCTGCAGGTTGTAGATGCCGCGCACCAGTCGGCCGTCCACGCCGAGCACGCGGTTCCAGCGTGCACCGTCGATCTTGTCGGTGTAGGCCACGCCGATGCGGCTCTGGGCGCCCACGTCGCGCTGCAGGCGCAGGATATTGTAGATCGGCGAATGCGACTGGTCGGCCGACGCCTCGCGGTTATCGATGGCCGAGAGGACGCCGATGTCGAAGCCGCCGTACTTGCCGGTGAGCTTGGTGGCCGCGACCGGCTGCGCGATGCGTCGCGTGTAAATCAGGCGGTTGGGGGTGGTGAACTGCTCCTGACTTTCCAGAAAGAAGGGGCGCCGTTCGGGGAAGAACACCGCCACGCGCGGATCGTACGAGAACTGCGTGGCGTCGGCCTCGACTTGTGAGAAGTCGGGGTTGGCGGTGCCCGCCACGGTGAGGTTGCTGGTCACGCCCCAGCGCACACTGCCGCCCAGTTCGGGGCGCGCGCTGCCGTACTGCCACGCCGAGGTCGCGGCGTTCCGCGTGCCCACGGCGCTCGAGGTGATGGTGGGAATCACATCGACCGTGAGGCCGCGCCGCAGGTCGCGCAGCCCCGTGAGCACGCCGGACTGCGCCAGAAAGCTCGAGGCGCCGCGGAGCGCCGGTGCCCACGTCTCTTCGTGTCCCGTGACCTGCACGGTGCGCGCCACGTTCAGCTGCCAGCGCTGCTCGTCGCCGGCGCGGTAGCGCAGGCTCTTGAAGGGAATGGCGAGCTCCACCTGATAGCCGAAGTCGGTGACGGCGCCCTTGGACTTCCAGACATAGTCGGGGGCGAGGTCGGAGCTCTCGCGCGCCTTGGCCGAGGTGCTGGTGAAGCCACCGCCCAGCACGGAACCGGTTTCCGTGAGCACGCCGTCGCTCTGGATACCGAACGGGTTGACCGCGAACACGAAGGCCTGCCGGCTGTCGCCGTATGTTCCGAGGAACAGCTGGACGTTGTCGTCCTGCGTGATCTTGTCGCGGTCGGCGAGGGTGGCGCGCACGGTGCCGGGGGCGGCGAAGGCGCGGATTCCCACGTGCAGTTCGGTGGCCGAGTACCACACCAGCACCTCGGTGCTGTCCTGCGCCGCCACGCCGTCGGCGGGGAAGAACTGGGAGAAGCCGGTGAGCACGGCGGCATCGGCCCAGGCCGGTTCGTCGAGGCGGCCGTCCACGATGCCGTCGGCCTCGCGGCGGGGCGTGGTGACCGTGAGCTCGCCGCGGCGGCCATGAAAGACGGGGCCCGCGTGCCGCGAGGCGTGACGCGAGGACGCGGCTGTGTTGTTCGTGGTGGGGACGGCGGGGGTGGGCGATGCGGTCGGTGGCACGGGCGCCACCACCTGCAGCAGGGCCGTCAGCAGCAGGGCAGAAGACAGGGACGCGGGCAGGGGCGGGCTCCGGAGCAGGGAAGGAGGCGCGCGCCTTCACGACGCGCGACGACCGGGTGAATGCTAGCACGTATTCCGGTTGGGTGATGCCGCGACTGACCTTTGCCGATCGTTGGCCGTCGCTGCATAATTCGCCATCCTCGACGTGGGCAGGAGCAGGAGAATGCGTGGGGCAGACGGTTCGTAATGAGAAAAGTGCCTGTCGGATATGTTGCATAAGTATGCAACCATTTCGGCAAGCCGCACGTTGTCCGCTGGTTGGCGGGTTGGCTGGTTGGCTGGTTGCTCGTGGCTGTCGGGCGGTTGACGGTGGTCCGGCGTCGGCTGGTTCCTTTCCATTTCTCGAGGAGATTTCCCATGTATCACCCTTGGCGTGTCCTGCTGGCATTGGCAGGCACGATCGCGGTTGCCGCTCCCACCGCCCGCGCGCAAAGCGGGCCGGGATCGCTGACCGTCCGTGTCACGGACGCAGCGAACCAGCGCCCGGTCGAAGCGGCTCGTGTCTTCCTGGTCGGGACCGCCATCGGCGGTGCGACCTCCACCGACGGTCGATTGACGCTCCGCGGTATTCCGGCTGCCGAGTACACGGTGCGCGTCCTGCGCGTCGGGTACACCGAGCAGACGAAGCGGGTGCCGATCGCGGCCGGTCAGACGGCCACCGTTGAATTCACGATGGCCACCGCCGCCGTGAATCTGGCCGCCGTCGTCACGACGGCCACTGGTGAACAGCGCCGCGTCGAAATCGGCAACGCCACCGCCAACATCGACGCCAGCAAGGTCCTCGAGGCCGCCCCGGTGTCCAACCTGAGCGACCTGCTCAACTCCCGCGCCCCCGGCGTGACCGTGACCAGCGGCTCGCAGACCGGTACCGGCTCACGTATCCGCGTGCGCGGCATGAACTCGGTCAGCTTGTCCAACGAGCCGATCTGGATCATCGACGGCATTCGTATGACCAGCAACAACGCCAGCTTCAGCACGGCGACCGGAAGCGGTGGTGACACCGGCGGTAACAACGCCAGCCGCGTCGGCGACCTGAATCCCGAAGAGATCGAGAATATCGAAATCGTGAAGGGACCGTCGGCTGCCACGCTGTACGGCACCGACGCCGCCAACGGCGTGATTCTGGTGACCACCAAGAAGGGTCGCGCCGGCGCCGCCAAGTGGAACGTGTACGGTGAGGGCGGGGCGCTGGTGGACAAGAACTACTATCCCGATGCGTACAGCCTGTTTGCCCGGACGGGCACGACGGGCGTGTCATCGCGCACCAACGGCTGCAGCCTGCAGACGGTTGGCACGGGCGTGTGCACCGCGGACTCCACGGTGTCGCTCAACATCTTCAACGAGAAGGACCTCACGCCGGTCGGCACCGGGGCGCGCCGTCAGGCCGGCGTCCAGGTGTCTGGCGGCACCGAGGCGGTCCGTTACTTCTTTGCCGTGGAAGACGAAAAGGAAACCGGCGTGCTCTCGCTCCCGCAGTTCGAGCGGGCGCGCTTCGATTCCCTCGATCTGCCGATCCGGCCGTGGACCGCGCGCCCGAATGTGACCGCGCGCAAGTCACTCCGCATGAATCTCAATTCGGCGATCTCGCCGAAGCTCGACCTCGCGGTGGCGACCAACTTCATCAACATCGGGCAGCGCTACTCGCTCGAGTCCAACGCCACGGCCGGTCTCGGGTCGCACTTGTTCGGTGGTCCCGGCACGCGGGCCAACGGCACCGTCTCGGGTCTCGGCACGCCGCTCAACGGCTACCGCGCCTGGACGCCGGGCTACATGTGGCAGGAGAAGACCAGCCAGGAAGTGAATCGCTTCATCTGGTCGGCCAACGCCAACTGGCGTCCCTTCAGCTGGCTCGCCAACCGCGCCACCGTGGGGAATGACTACACGGGCCGGAGCGACGAAAACCTGCTGCTCCGCGGTGAAGGACCGCCGCTCACCGCCACCACCCGGCTCGGCGCGCGCGGCATTAACCGTGTGAACATCAACAACCTCACGGTCGACCTTGGCTCCACGGCCTCCTACGCCTTCTCGGGGCTGAGCCTCAAGACCACGGTCGGTGCGCAGTACATCGGCTACAAGTTCGCCGGCGCCGCCACGGGTGCCACGCAGCTGGCCCCCGGCTCGCAGAGCGTCGGGTCGGGCACGATCCCGTCGGTCAGCGAAGCCACCACGATCCAGAAGACGTTCGGCGTGTTCATCGAGCAGGCGCTCAACGTGGGCGATCGCCTGTTCCTCACGGCCGCTGTCCGCAGCGACCAGAACTCGGCCTTCGGTACCAACTTCCAGAGCATCCTGTACCCCAAGGCCTCGGCCTCGTACCTGATCTCGCAGGAAGAGTGGTGGAAGGCGCCCGCGTTCGTGAACTCCGTTCGCCTGCGCTACGCCTACGGCCAGTCCGGCGTGCAGCCCGGCCCGAACGACGCCATCCGCTTCTTCACCGCCGCCAGCACCAGCATCGCGGCCACCGACCAGCCCACGGTCATTCAGGCGGCGCTCGGTAACGACAACCTGAAGCCGGAGCGGTCGGCCGAGCAGGAAACCGGGTTCGAAGTCCAGATGTTCGACTCGCGGATCAATCTCGACGCGACGTACTACAGCAAGATCACGAAGGACGCGCTCATCAGCGCGATCCTGCCGCCCTCGTACGGATCGGTGGCATCGCAGCTGCGCAACCTCGGCGCGGTGAAGAATGCCGGTGTCGAAGTCTCGATCAACGCGCAGATCCTGCAGGGTGAGAAGCTGGGCTGGGACGTCAACCTGTCCGGCTCCGCCAACGACAACAAGGTGGTGTCGCTGGGCAACAACCCGCCGCAGGTCGGCACCACGTCGCGCACCGTGGCCGGCTACCCGATCGCGGGACTCTGGGCCCGTCCGATCACCGGCTGGCAGGACAAGAACGGCGATGGGCTGCTCACCTACTACACGGACGCCACCAAGAACGAAGTGTTCGTGGGCGACTCCGCGATCTTCCGTGGCTACGCCACGCCGCGCTACATGATGACGCTGGGCTCGGGGGTGGACCTGTTCAACCGCAAGCTCCGCATCAGCACCATGCTGGACTACCGCGGTGGCAACAAGTGGTACAACAACACCGAGCGCATCCGCTGCACGCGTCCCAACTGCGCCGGTCGTCTCGACCTCAAGGCCGACTTCATCGATCAGGCCACGAACATCGCGGCCAACGAGCACGTGGCGCGGACGCTCGACGGCTTCTTCCAGTCGGGCGCCTTCGTCCGTCTGCGTGAAATGTCGGTGCAGTACACCATGTCCCCGGCGCTCGCCCAGAAGCTCACGCGCGCCCGGTCGCTCAACCTGGTGTTCACCGGCCGCAACCTGTGGCTCAAGACCAAGTACCGCGGCACCGATCCGGAGTCGGGCTTCAACACGACCTCCGGAACCGAAGCGCCCAACGAGTTCCAGACCGTCGGGCCGCCGAGCTACTTCATTTTCCGCGTCAACGTCGGCTACTAGGAGAACAGCCCATGACTCAGAAGCACACCACGGGCCGGTCCACCATGCCGCGACGCCTGGGCACCGGACTCACCCTCGCGCTGGCGCTGTCGGCCACCGCCTGTCAGGAAGCGAACGAACAGCTGCTCCAGGTCACCGACCCGGACATCATCAATCCCAGCGATGTCGTGTCCGCGGAAGCGGCCGTGGCCGTGGCCAACGGTGCCATCGCGACGTTCCGGCTGACCACCGGGGCCGGCGAGAGCACGTGGCTGTTCGGCGGGCTGCTGGCTGACGAATGGTCGACCAGCTCCACGTTCATCCAGAACGACGAGACCGACCAACGGCAGATCCAGGAGTTCAACTCCTCGATCACCGGCATGCTGCGCAATCTCTACCGCGTGCGCACGCGGTCCGATCAGGGGATCGCGGCGCTCAAGGCCGTGCGCCCGGACGCCCGCGCGCTGATCGCCGAGATGTATCTGGCGCGCGGCTTCGCCGAGATGCAGTTGGCCTCCGACTTCTGCAACGGCGTGCCGATCGGCAATGGCAATGCCACGCCGCCGGAAGACGGCGTGCCCAAGTCGAATCAGGAGCTGTTCGCTATCGCGGCGGCGTCGCTCGACACGGGCCTCACCTTCGCCAACGGCACCGATGCGTCCAGTGTCATCATGAACCGGGCGCTGCGCATCGCCCGTGGCCGGGTCGCGCTGGCGCGTGGTGACTTCGCCGGAGCTGGTGCGCTCGTGGCGGGTATCCCGAGCACGTTCGCGTACCAGCACACCTTCTCCGCCAACGCCGGCACCAACACGATCTGGGGACAGGGGCTCAGCTCCCGTCGCTACAGCGTGGGCGACAGCGTGGAAGGGAATGCGCGCACCATTCTGGTGCGGAACGCCACGCCGTTTGCGTCGGCGCGCGATCCGCGCCTGCCGGTGGTCACGCCGACGTCGGGTTCGGTGAACGGGCAGGACGGCCTCACCTACACCCGCACCACCACGGTGTGGGGGCAGTTCACCGCGGTGGACGTGGCCAGCGGGGTCGATGCCCGCATGATCGAAGCCGAAGCCGCGCTCAAGGCCAACAACCCTGCGCTGTGGCTGTCCATCCACAACACGCTGCGGGCCGCACCGCCCAAGCTCGGTGACATCCAGCCGGCCGCGATGCCGGCGCTGGTCGATCCGGGTACGGACGCGGCGCGCGTGTCGCTGCACTTCCGCGAGAAGGCCTTCTGGACCTTCAGCCGCGGCCAGCGTCTCGGTGACATGCGGCGTCTCGTGCGGCAGTATGCCCGCACGGTCGACAACGTGTTCCCGCAGGGCGTGCACTACAAGGGCGGCAGCTACGGCGCCGATGTGAACCTCCCCGTCGTCACTGACGAGCGGAACAACCCGAACTTCAAGGGTTGCACCGACCGGCTCCCCTGATCGGGGCTGAGTAGGGAGAAGGGAGTACGGAAAAGGGCCCCGAACGGTGGAGTGTTCGGGGCCCTTCTTCGTGCGCGGGGGGCTTCTCGGCGGCGTTACCGGCTGCCGCGGGCGGGTTCGAACAGCCGCCGTTCCGGCGCGCGGGTCACGCTGGGCGGCTCCGGCGGCGGCGTCGCACCGCGCGCCGCCATGGGGGTGAGCCATGACGACAGCCACCAGCGATACTGCTGATCCTGGTGCAGCGCGAGGAAGCGCGGACCGGCGCCGGCCATCGCCGACGCGGTGAACGGCAACATCGCGCTCTGCAGGTACCGGCCGCCCTCGTCGTAGTAGTCGATGAGCCGTCCCTGCCGGTCGTTCTCGACACCCACGAGCACCACGAAGCCGCCGTCCACGATCGACGCGTCCACCACGAACGGCTGCTGCCCCGCCGCCGATCCGCCGCGTGGCGTGGCGCGTGGCGTGGCGCGGGCCTCCCCGATCATCACGCGCCCACCGGCCCCGGGCATCGGCAACTGATCCACGCGCGGTGTGGCGTGGCCGACGCTGTCCGCCGGAGCGCTCACGATGTACACGTCGCGGTCGGTGAGCAGCAGGCAGCGGCGCGCGTCGCCGCCACCGAAGCGCAAGCGTGCCGACGGGTCGGTCATGACGCGGTGGCGGCCCAGCAGCGAGTCGTCGGCGGCGATGGCGGTGAGGGTGAACGCCTCGAGCACCCGTCGTGCGCCGAGTTGTCGCACGTGCAGCAGGGTCGCCGGCGAGACCGTGCACAGCCGGCCGCTGCCGCCCCGCAACATCGGTAGGTCGCGGCGAAACACGAACCCGCCGAGGGACTCGCGCACGAGCGTGCTTGTTGCGCTGTCGATCACATCCACGTGGGCGTCGTCCGTGGCGCGCGACAGATCCGTGGGCGCGACGATGTCACGGGGCACCTCGGCGTGCAGCAGCGGATCCACCCGAGCGGGACGGGTGGACAGCAGCATGCCCTTGCCGTGCAGTTCGAACTGCGAGATGCGCGTGGGCGACGCCTGCAGCAGCGCCACCGTGGTCCCGCTCGCGCGGAACACGAGCGGCCGCATCGTGCTGTCGGTGTGCGACGTGATGTCGGTGCGCCACTCCTCGCGCTTGGCCGGGTAGACGGTGCGCGCCGCGAGCGCGGCCCGTAATTCTGGCGGCGCACCGTCCGTGGCATCCGTCTGCCCCGAGCAGGCGGCGACCCCCGCGGTCAGCAGCAGGGCCCAGCCACCGCCGGACGTTACTGCCCGCACACGTTCCAGCGGACTACCGTGTCGTCGTTGCACCGGTAGGTGCAGAATCCACAATTCGCGCCGCCGATGTTCGTGCAGGCGCCATACCCCGGCACGCGGGCAAACTGCGGGCAGCGGCGACGGGCCTGCGTCTGCGACGCGGTCGGCGCGAGCAACAGGAGCACCGCGAGCGGCCCGATCCAGCGGGCTCGCCGCGCGCGCCGTGGTGCGGCGACTGGTGCGGCGCCTGGTGCGGTCGGGACGGTCGTGTCGGGCATGGCGGCAGTCGTGTCGAAAGGCATGGTGGTGATGTTCGGGGAATGCTGGTGAACTACCGCGCACGGGGGGAGTCGGCAAGGCTCTGCCGAGTCCCCCGTGCGGTGGTGGTTTACTTCGGGTCCAGGATCGCGGTCACGCGGTCGGCGAGATCGCTCCAGTGCGCGCGGATCGTCGTGGTGGACTGGCCGGCGGCGGCGGCGCGTGCCTCACGCTGAATCTCGCGCAACTGCACACGGGCCAGCGCCGGGAGATCACTCTGCGCGACGACGGGGGCTGACACGAACGGCACAAAGCGCGCCGCGCCGCCACCACCACCGCCACCGCCGCCCGGCGGACCACCGGTGGGCGCGCTGGGCGGCGCGATCACCGCCTCCAGGCGCTGCAGGTACACGCGCTGCAGCTGGCGGCGGCCGGCATCCGGCGCACCGCCACTGAACACGGCGCGCTTCAGATCGGCCATGTACTCCGCCAGCGGATACGCGTTGGCCGCGTCGTACCGCTCCGATTCGGCCAGGCGGCCAAGGCGGGCGGGGCTGAGCAGCGAGGTGAGCACGCCGGCCTGACGGGTGGATACGGTGTTGCTCGGTCCGATGCGCTGCGCGATGGCCGGCGGGGACAGCCACGCGGGCGTCGTGATCACATTCGACGACAGAAACGCCAGCGCCGCCTGTTGCCGCGCCTTGGGGACCACACGGTACACGGCGCCGGACTGCTCGGAGGTTTTCAGGTCGACCTCGACGCCGCCGATCATCGTGGCCACATGATTCATGTTGCCGAACCACCGCGACACGGATTCTTCGTAGAGTTCGCGCAGCTCCGTGTAGTCCTCACCGGGCGCTGCGGTCCACGTCACCAGGTTCGGGATCATGCGCTTGTAGTTCATCGTCGAGAACGTCGACGCCTTGATCGGATCGTCGCCCAGATCTTCCGTCTGGTTGCGCGGATCGCCGGCGGCGAGCTGCTGCGACGCGAACCGGTACGGGAAGGGGCCCGACTGCTGTGTGAGCCAGCGATGCAGCGTGGCACGCTCGGCTTCGGCGCTCGGCGCCGCGATCACGCGATAGCCCCAGTTGATCGCGAAGTCGTCGAACGGTCCCACGCGACGGATGAAATCCTTGGGCTGCAGGCCGTCACCCGGTTGCGCGATGTAGTTCTGGCGCGCGTAGTCCATGATCGTGGCGCTCACGCCGTACACGCGCGTGAACGACGGACTGCGCAGCGAGTCCACGGGGAACGAGGCCGACGCGATCATGTTGTGCTGCAGCCCCAGGGCGTGCCCGATCTCGTGCGTGATCACCTGCCGCATAGTCTCGCCCATCAGCTCTTCCGGGATGTCGAGCGTGCGCGCCGACGGGTTGGCCGCCCCCGTCTCCATCATCAGCCAGTTGCGGTACGAGCGCATGTGGTTGTGATACCACGTGATCTCGCTGTTGATGATCTCCCCCGAGCGCGGATCGTGCGTGTGCGGACCCGTGGCGTTGCGCACGAGGCTCGCGGCCCAGCGCACGATGGAGTACCGCGCATCGTCCGGATCGAAGTCGGGGTCTTCGGCCTTGGTGGGGGCGTCCTTGGCCAGAATAGCGTTCTTGAAGCCCGCCTTCTCGAACACCTGCTGCCAGTTCTCCACGCCCTCGCGCACGTAGCGCTTCCAGCGCGTCGGTGTGGCGGGGTCGAGGTAGTACACGATGGGCTTCACCGGCTCCACCAGTTCACCGCGCGCATACGCCGCGGGATCCTTGGGCTCCAGGCGCCAGCGCGTGATGAACTCCTGGCTCTCGGCCTTCTGCACGTCGAGGCCGTAGTTCACGCGGTCCACCGAGAAGTACCCCACGCGCGCGTCAGCGTAGCGCGGGCGCATGGGCGTTTTCGGCAGCAACACGAACGACTGCCGCGTTTCCATGGTGACTGTGGCGGCGTCGGGATCGCTGGGCGGCGTGGCGGCGTCGAACGTCTGGACCTGCCGCACTTCGATGTTGATCGGGAAGCCGCGCACGCTGCTGATGTAACTGCGGGCGGCATCATAGCGACGCACGCCGTACGCGCGTCGTTGCGCGGCATCGAGGCCGCTGGTGGCCGGATTGTCGGCGGCGAAGAAGTCGGTGACGTCGATGACGTACGCGGCGCTGTCCTTGCCGAACGCGGCGATGGGGAAGGCCCCGATGATGGCCGGGTAGTTGTTCTGCGCCACGCTGCGCGCGATCGGCAGCGAATCGTCGGCCACGGCGGCGGGGCTGATGCTCTTCAGCAACACCCGGTCATTCACCCGCTCCCAGCGGATCAGGCGTTCCGTGAGCGAACTGCCCGCGCTCTGGAAGCCGCCGGCGCCGGCCGGGACGCCGGCCACCCGCGTGACCAGCAGGAAGTCGCGGCCGGCCAGCGAGTCAGGAACCTCGAAGAAGTAGCGGTCATCCACGCGGTGCACGGTGATGCCGCCGCGTTCGGTGTGGGCGCGCGCCGGAATGACTTGGGCGTAGGGGCGAGGGCCGCGGCGGGCTGGGGCACCGCCGGCAGCGGCTCCGTCGGCCGGTGGCGTCGCGGCCGCGCCGGCGGGTGGGGTCTGCTGCGCAGCGGCCGTCGTGGCCATGGCCGCGACGAGGAGGACGCTGGCGGGGAACGCGCGGGGGAGTGACATGCAGAAAATCCGGTACGGGAATCGACACGGGCAGCGCGGGCACGGCAAAGCTGCCTGCTGGTGTACGCGGCGGCAACGCGGAGCGATGCGGATCGATGCGGGGCTCTCGCGGCGGCATCGCCGTGTCGCTGCGTCGGCGGTGCGTCCGGGTGCGCGCCGGCGGTAGTTTTCCCCCATGACTCCTTCTCCCGCTGACCGGCTTACGCAGGCCCTGCGCGCCCATCAGGGGGGGCGCCTGTCCGAGGCCGAGCAGGGCTATCGCGCGGTGCTCGCCCGTCAGGGCACGCACGTCGATGCCCTCTATCTGCTGGGGATGCTGCTGCACCAGCAGGGGCGGGCGGCGGAGGCGCTGCCATGCCTCGAGCGGGCGGTCGCGAAGGCCGACGGTCGGGCCGATGTCCACAACACGCTGGGCGACGTGCTGCGCGTGCTGGGACGTCCGGATGAGGCCATTGTGGCGTTCCGCGCGGCGATCGCGCGCCGCGCGCACTACGCGGATGCGCAGCTCAACCTCGCGAGCACGCTGCAGCTGGCCGGCCGTCTGCAGGAGGCGCTCGTGCTGCTGTTCGAGGCCGTGGCGGCGTCGCCGCAGCACCCCGCGTTGCGCGAGCGCCTCGCGCTCCTGCTGCAGGGCGTCTCGTTGGGGAG
>CANJOX010000037.1 GCA_947475795.1 Gemmatimonadota bacterium | reverse complement strand
GAGCGCCGCCGACAACGACAGGCGGGCGAGTGGCGATGTCTTCACGATCGAGGGCGGGCGGGGTCGGGAGGGAATGGGGGCGTCCTCGTGAAATCTACCTCACGCGAGCCTTTTTGTGGCGCGATGAGTATCGTCCCCCCATGCTCCGTTCCATCCCCTTTTCGCGCGCGGCCGTCGCGGTCCTCCTCCTTTCGGCGGGCGCCCTGCACGCCCAACCGGCGCCCTCGGCCCCCCCCGCGGGACAATCCTCGGGGACACCCACCCGCGCGCCCGCCGCGTCTCGGGCGTGGAGCGATCGACTCACGGCCATACCGCTGCCTGTGCGATGGCCTCTCACGCTGACACTCTCCGGTCAGGCGCGCTGGCGCGAGGAGTTCGTGCGGGCCTACAATCTGGGCACGCTAGACGACGACTTCGGATTGACCCGGCTCATGGTCGGCGCCGATTTGCAGGCCGGTCATCCGAAGCGGCTGCACGGACGCCTGCTCGTGGAACTCCGTGACGCGCAGGCGCTGAGTCGCACGCTGCCTGGCGGCACGCGCGCCACCGACGGCGACCGTCACGACATCCAGAATCTCTACGCGGACATCGGCGTCGGCCGGTCGTACGTGCGCTATGGCCGTCAAGAAGTCTCGCTCAACCGCGAGCGACTGGTGGGCGTGCCCGACTGGGCCAACACGCGTCGTGGCTCTGAGGGGACCCGCGCGCAGCTCGTGCGTGGACGGCTGGTGCTGGAGGGCGCCGATATCCGCCCCATGCTTGTGCGACTGGATCATCGCAATCGCCCCGATCGTACAGCGCGACTCCGCACCGTGTCGCTGGGCTCCACGCCCGGCGCCGCGCGATTCGCGCACGGATCGCCGACGCAGTGGAACGGCTATTGGTATGAACAGACGATCCGGACGTCGTCGTCGCTGACGCGCCGTCTCACCACCGGCGCCCGCGCGCTCTGGCAATTCGGCACGCCCGCGGCCTCGCGCATCGTGACGTCGGTGGAACTCGAAGGCGCGCGTCAGCGCGGGCATGCCGGCCCGAGCGAGTTGGAGGCCTGGTTCTGGGTGGCCGAGGCGCGGTGGCAATGGCAACGGGTGCGCGGGCTGCCGTCGCTCGCGCTGGGGCTGGAAGAAGCCAGCGCCGACCGTCCGGCGACCCCGGGAAATGAGGCATTTGCCGTGCTGTATCCGGCGGCCCACCAGCATGGCGGGTTCGCCGACGTGATCGGTCGCCCCAACGTGACCGAAATTCACGCGCTCAGTAGTTGGGATCCGACCCCCTCGCTCTCGCTGCGCGGCGCGTGGTACCGGTTCGACCGGCGCCGTCTTGACGACGGCGTGTACAATAAACAGAACGCGCTCTTTCGCGCCGCGAGCGGCTCAACGGCCCGTCATGTCGCCGACGAGTTGGATCTGACGGCCGCGTGGAAGGCCTCCACCCATCTGCGCGTGCTCGTCGGCGGCGCCACCGTGCTGCCCGGGGCGTTTCTTTCCGGCACCCCCGATGGAGCGCACGTGGAGCAGTGGGGGTATCTCGGCACTACGTTCGCTTTCTGATCTCGTTCGTCGCTCTCGTCTCTTTGCCCATGGCTCCGATGTTCCGATCCCTGCTCATGTTGATGCTGGCCACCCCGACGGTTCTCGCAGCGCAGGTGCGTCCGACAACGCCGACACCGCCGCCGCCCCTTCGTGCGCGCATCATCGGCACCGTGTACGACAGCGCCGCCACACAGTGGTTGGGTGGAGCCACCGTGCAGTTGGTGGACGCGGCCAATCCGTCGAACGTGCGCACCGCCGTCACCGCCGCCAACGGACGCTTCGCGATCGATTCCGTCGCCGTGGGTACATATCTGATCGGCTTCTTTCATCAACGGCTCGACCAGCTGGGGATCGAAGCCCCGCTCTTTCGCGTCAACATGACGTCGCCGGAAGAGCTTGAGGTGCCGATGAGCATTCCGTCGGCCGAAACCATCATCGCGACGCGATGTGGCCCGGGTGATCCGGAGCAGCCGATGGGGCTCTACCTCGGCTTCGTGCGGACCGCGGCGGCGAACCAACAGGTGCCGGCAGCGCGCGTGCGGGCCCAGTACACCGAAGTCACCGTCGGACCGCGCGGCGTGGAACGTCGGTACCCGTCGCGCTTCGGCAGCAGCACCGACGACGGCTTGTTCACGCTCTGCGGCGTGCCGCGCAACGCGCCGATCACCGCGCGCGCCTATTCGGGTGGAGACTCCACCGGATTCATCGAACTGCGCGTGCCGCGCAATGGACTGCTGGTACGAGATCTCCTGATCGGCTCGACCAACAAGGGCACGGGCGCGCTGCGCGGTACCGTCAAGAGCGCGAGCGGCAAGGAAATCGCGAGTGCGCGCGTGGTGCTCTGGGGAGCGAGCGGCAACGGCGCCAATACCACGAACGGGCAGTACACGCTCGAAGGGCTGCCCACCGGTACGCAGATGATCGAAGCCCGCGCCATCGGCTACCAGCCAATGCGTGTCGCCGTCGACATTCCCGCCACCGACGCCGCGACGGCCGACATCACGCTCGAAACGCTGGTCGCCACCGTGGACACCGTGCGCGTGCGCGGCGATCGCCTCTCCAATCAAATGGCGGAATTCGAGACGCGTCGCCGCGCCGGATTCGGTGCGTTCATCGATGAAAATCAGCTGAACCAGCGCTCACCGATGTTCATGGCCGACATCTTCCGCACGGTGCCGGGTGTCGTGATCGTCAACGGTCAGTCCCCACAGGGACGCGTGATGATGCGCAACAACGGCGGCACCTGTGCGCCGGCGGTATTCCTGAACGGCATGAACGTGCCGGTGCCCGATGGGAATCTCGACGCGATCATGAATTCGCAGGAAGTCATGGCGGTGGAGGTGTACTCCCGCACGGCCAGCGTGCCGCCCCAGTTCGACTCGCGGAACGGCTGCGGCTCAATCGTGGTCTGGACGGGTGCCCGGAAGCAGCGCCGCTGAGCGCGCGACCAACTCCTGATGCACGCTGCGCATCAGGAGCACATCCGGCCATCCTCGCGCCGGTGTTCTGGCGAACACCGGAACGCCTGATGGGGTAGCAGAGCGACGCGTACTGAAGCGGTTCGAACGGGCTGCATCCGTCCCGGTGCGACGCCCGTCATTCCCATGACGTCGGAGAGGCCGATGCCTACCATGCTGCCCGGAGTGAACCGCCGCCCGCGTGATGCCGCCGGCCCTCGGCGCGTCGTCGCGTGGATGGCGTCTCTGCTGGTGGTCGCCCTCCTCTCCGCCTGCTCGCTGGCCACACTCGGCGGACGGGGATCACCGCAAGGCACCGTATCCGTGGTGGTGGAGAACCGTGGCTACGCCGACGTCAACGTGTATGTGGTACGCAGCGAAGGGGCACGCGGCGCCAGAATCGGCACCGTGAACGGCGGTAACACGGTGACCTTCACGGTGCGGGAAACGGATCTGCAAGCGGGCGGCCTCCTGCAGTTGCAGGCCCGCGCGATCGGCGGTCGATCGGGGTGGACCTCGCCGTCGTTGTACGTGAGCGCGGGCGGTGTCGTGAAGTTGGACCTCATTGCAATCGGCACCACCGATCTGAGTCAGAGCCAGCTCTACGTGATCCAGTAGCTCATGTCGGCGCACTGACGAGCGGGAGAATCGCGGCGACCAGCTGATCGGTCGCGACGCCCCAGCCATGGTGGAAGCCCATGTCCTCATGCGCTTCGCGATCCGACTCCGACCAATGCCGCACGCGCGCGGTGTAGCGCGTCCCGTCCCCTTCAGGCTCGAAGGTGAGGACGGCGGTCATGAATGCCTTGAACGACGGCTCCCACGCCGACACGAAGGCATCGGTGATCACCAGCCGTTCGTTGGGCACAACGTCGAGATAGACGCCGTGATTGGGCACCACCTGCCCGTCCGGTCCTTCCATGATGATCACATTCGAACCGCCGGGGCGGACGTCGAGCTCGGCCTTCGTGGTTCTCCACGGCGCGGGCGTGAACCACTGCAGCAACAGCACCGGATCGGTCCACGCGCGATACACCAGATGCGGCGGCGCCGGAATGAACCGGGTGAGCACGAGCTCGCGATCGTGGGCGGGCGCAGTCATGATCGATGGCGTTGAGGAATTAAAGCTCGCACCTAGCGCTTCAGGCCGCGCACCGTCGCGTCGGTTTTCATGAGGCGTCCGCGATCGTCGAGCCGGGTGATGTTGACCTCAATCTTACCGACGTAGTCAAGCGTCTCTGCGTGCCGCCAGCGAGGCACCGACGCAGCGATCCGCTCGATGTTCCGCCACCGACGTGGATCGAGCCGACGCTCACGCGCGCGTCGCTGGGCATTCAACAGCGTGCCGCGGCCGGCGTTGTAGCTGGCAAACATGAACTGTCGGCGGTCGTCGGCCACGGAATCGTTCGCCCAGCGTAACCAGAGCCGGCGATCGTACGCGATGCCCGCCTCGATATTCAGCTCGGGATTGTCGATCAGCGCGAGGTCGGCGTTCTCCGACGCAATTTCGCGATACGTGCTTGGCATGAGCTGCATGAGACCGCGCGCGCCGACCCGACTGCGCGCGGTCGGATCGAGATTGCTCTCGGCCATGCCCTGCGCCTTGAACAGGCGCCAATCGAAGGCGGGGCCGAACGAACGTTTCGACGCCTTCCGAAAGGTGGCATCGTAGCGGTCGACCGGATCGTGCGGCTGCGCCCCGGCCGTCGACACCTGCCCCGCGGCCACCGCGAACAGCGCCAGCACACTCCAGCGCAGACGACGTATCAATTCAGCGCACCGCCCACTACGATCGCCACCGAAATGAAGATCGCCGCCACGAACAGTCCGACCGCCACATTGCCCTTCCGCAACTCCTCAGCAAAGTCGACCTGCGGGGTGAGCAGGTCGATGATGCGATAGGCCGCGAACATGAGCACGACGCCGAGCGTGGCGTACAGGATGTTGAGTCCGACGATCGACCATTGCATGCGTGGACTGGCAGAAGGAACCGAGTGATGCCGCGTGGGGATAATACGTCGGAATCAGCGACGGCGCGCCGTGATCAGCACCGCGATGTCATCTGGTCGCGGGTTGATGAAGTCGAGACGGACGCGACCGTCGGGCATGGTGGACACGGTGGCGGGGATGGTGCTGTTGGTGAGCACCCACCCCGCCGGGAGCACGACCGCGTTGGCGGGACGTCCGAAGCCGCGATCCCACACCAACTCCTCACCAGCGAGCCGGTAGCGTGCACTGTCGGTGTACGTCTCCGACATGCGGAGCCGCGTGGTTGCACCGGGCGCCACCGAGGCAAACCGGAACACTACGATCTCCGTGCTCGGCGTCACCGCTTCCCCGATGTCGAGCCTGGCGGCGGTGATCGCCGCGCCCGTCAGCACATCGAGCCGCAGCGGTTCACCGGTATCGAGATTGCGCGCCGATGGATTCGACACGCGGCTGCCGGCACGTACCACGTTGATGTAGTGATCGGTGCCGGCTCGCGATTCGGTGTAGTCGTGATAGAGGTCGAACGCATGCGTTTCCGGCTGCTGAAGGACGTAGACGATTTCCCGTGACTGCACCGCGCGCTCCGCGAGTCGCGCCTGTACGCTGGATTGCGCCGACCGTGTGGCACCGACCAGCGTCGGCGCCGGGCGCGCCCGCAGTACGAGCGGGGCCTCCGCCGGAGTGGTGTTCCAGAAGCTGATGGCGATACGGCCATCGGCCTCCTGCAGGATCTGTGACGGATAATTGCACGACTCGAGTTCGTAGCCCTTCGGCAACACCACCGCGTTGCGTTTGATGCCGAGTGGACGGTTGAATACGATCGTCGGGCCGTCGGTGAAGTAGCTCTTGGCGTCTTCGTACGTTTTGTCGATGCGCACGCGCGCCTCGCCGCCGTTGGCGGGCACCGGCCGCGCCAGCGTGACGCGGATGTACTGCTGGGTGGTGTCCGACACCCGCACGCCACCGGCGCGCGCCACGGCGGCGCCGACCACGTCGAACACCAGCGGCTTACCCGTGGCGCGATCGCTCACGTGTTCATCGGTGGCGATGCTGCCGGCACGGATCGGATTGAAGTAGTACGTGGCGCCCGCCGTGGTGGCGGTCACGTCGTACACGATGCGGAACTTCGCCGACCCCGGCGCCAGCAGTTCGTAGCGGGTGTACGCATCGGCTTCCGTTTGGCGCGGCGGCGCGGTCTGGGCGCCGATCGCGTATGCGGTGGCGAAGGCCCATGCGACGCCCGGGGCGGCGCGGCGTCCAACGGTCACGAGTTTCATGCGGGTTGCACGAGATTAATGAGATTGCCGCAGGTGTCTTCGAACAATACGGCGGTGATGGGGCCCATCGCCGTCGGTGTACCACGAAACACCACGCCGGCCGCTCTGAGACGCGCGAAGTCGGCGTGGACGTCGGTCGAGATGAATGCGGACGCCGGCACACCGGCGTCGAACAGTGCCCGCTGGTAGACGCGCGCCGGTTCGAACGCGATCGGCTCGAGCACGAGCTCCACCCCGTGCATCCCATCGGGCGACGTCACGGTGAGCCAGCGATAGTCGCCGACGGGAAGGTCGGCCATCTTTTCGAAGCCAAGCACCTCGGTGTAGAAGGCGAGTGCCTTGGACTGGTCGTCGACCATCATGCTGATGAACTTGAGTTGCATCGTGTCCCTCCCGTGATGCGGACGTCTGCCGTGCGACGCGAACGATCGCCCAAGGTGCGGCCTCGAACGCGACCACGGAAGTCGGGTGGTTTCGCTCGACGCGAGAGTATTCCGCTTCCATAATTAGTAGCCTGCAGTCGCTACAACATACCGTTGGCCCTCCCCCCGAGCCTCCCTGCCTATGAAGCCCCCCGTCACCCTCGCCCCGCTCCTGCTGGCACTGGCGGCCCCGCTGCTCGCCGGCTCGGCGCAGCCGGCGCCGAAGATTGCCCGACTGGTGATCACACCGGCCAGCCGGACGATGGTCGCCGGCGATACGATGCGCCTGCGGACGGAAGCGCGCGACGCGCAGGGGAACGTGGTCTCCGGCGTCACCGTGCGGTACCGCCTGGGCGGTTCAGCGCGTTTCGAAGGACGCGTGGATTCGCTGGGGCTGATCACGGCCAGTTCGACGGCGATCCTGCCGGTCACGGTCACGGCGACGATGCCCGGCGCAGCGCCGACGTTCGAGGTGATCGAGATTACCGCCGTACCGGGACCGGCGGCGCGCATCGATGTGTCGCCGACAGCACCCAAGCTCGTGGTCGGCCAGCGTGTCCGTTCGACGGCGCGGGCCGTTTCGGCCAACGGCGACGTGCGCGGTGACCGCATGACGTGGACGAGCGAGAACCCGGCCGTGGCCAGCGTGACCGCGACCGGCCTGATCACCGCACTCGGGGCCGGCACGACGGCGATCGTGGCCACGACCGGCGGCGTCGCGCAGCGCATGCCGCTGGTGGTCGCGGCGGCGTCGCTGTCGGCGTTAACGATGACTCCCGGGCACGTGGAGGCGCGCACGGGCGACGTGCTGCGCTTTGCGATCACCGCCAAGGACGCGGCCGGCAAGGCCATTACCGGCCTCACGCCCACGTGGAGCTTCTCGCCGGGACAGGGGCAGATC
Source organism: Gemmatimonadota bacterium (assembly GCA_947475795.1). Next base: position 6,457 of record CANJOX010000037.1, on the reverse strand, counting down.
GACGCCGACGGCGCCTTCGTGGGCTACGAGCCGGGCGAATACACCATCACTGCGTCGTTCGGTGCGCGTAGCGTGGAGAGTACGATCACGCTCGCGCCGCGTGACGTGCGCCGGCCGCTCTCGCTGGTGGGACGCTTGCCCCGCACGCGGTTCACCACGGAAGAAGTGTGGATTCACCAGGACGGCAAACACGCCTACCTCGGCTCGGGCGGCGGCGGTGACGTGCTGTACGCGCTCGACATCAGCAACCCGGCCGATCCGAAGGTCACCGACTCCATCGTATCGAACACGCGTCGCGTGAACGATGTGATGACGTTCCCCGATGGTAAGTTCCTGGTGTTCACGCGCGAAGGCGCGAGCGACCGCAAGAACGGCATCGTGATCGCCTCGCTCGAAGATCCGGCGCATCCGAAGCCGATCGCCGAGTTCACCGATGGCGTGACCGGCGGCGTGCACTCGGCGTTCGTGTACAAGCAGGACAAGTTCGGCACGTTCATCTTCCTCACCAACGACGGCACCGGGGCGTTGCACGTGATCGACGTGAACGACCCGTACCATCCGAAGGAAGTGGCGCGCTGGAAAACGGAAGGACGCCCCGACGCGGGACGCTCGCTGCACGACATCGACCTGCGTGACGGCCTGTTGTACGCGAGCTATTGGAATGACGGCCTGATCGTGCTCGACGTCGGCAACGGCATCAAGGGCGGCTCGCCGTCGAACCCGGTAAAAGTGTCGCAGTTCAAGTACGACCTGAACGCGATGTACAAGCAGGTGGAGGTCGACGGTGGCCCCGGGTTCATCCGCGGCACGCACACCGCGTGGCGCCACAAGAACTACGTGTTCATCGCCGACGAAGTCTTCCCCGCCGCCGGACCCAAGGGCACGAAGGACGCGGCCGCCGGTCGCGCCTACGGTCGCCTGCAGGTCGTGGATGTGTCGGACATCACCAAGCCGAAAGTGGTGGCGTTCTACGAACCCGAGTACGGCGGCGTGCACAACGTGTGGGTGGCCGGAGATTCGCTGTATATGGGCGCGTACAACGCCGGCTTCCGCGTGTTCGATATTTCGGGGGAGCTGCGCGGCGACCTGCGCGCGCAGGGGCGTGAGATCGGCCATCTGAATACGGCCGACATGGACGGCCACGTGCAGAACGCGGCGATGACGTGGGGCGTGGTAGTGAATCCGAAAGACGGCTTGGCCTATGTGAACGACGACAACAACGGCCTGTGGATCATCCGTATCGAACCCAAGCCGGTGAAGAAGGTTATTCCGTGAGTGATCGCTCCATGCGCGCGGCGCTGCTGACGGCCATGCTGTGCGCCAGCTCCACGCTGCGCTCGCAGCCGCCATCGCGCGAGTACCTCGTGCTGGTGGCCAGCGAATCGGTGGATCGCGTGGCGCTGGTGCGCTTCGGCCCCACCGGCACGCGCGTGGAGCGCGAGACGTACGTGGGCTGGTCGAAGATGGAAGTGGCCGGCCCGCACGGCGTCGCCGTTGCGCCCAACGCGAAGGAATACTTCGTGACGATCGCGCACGGCACGCCGTTCGGGAAGCTGGTCAAGTACGACGCGGCCACCGACGCGCAGTTGGGCAGCGTGATGCTGGGCAACTTTCCCGCCACGGCGCAGGTGTCACCCGACGGCGCGCTCGTGTTCGTGGTGAATTTCAACCTGCACGGCGACATGGAGACCAGCGACGTCTCGGTGGTGGCCGCGAAGGCGATGGTGGAGATCGCGCGCATCCGCACCTGCACCATGCCGCACGGGTCGCGCTTGTCGAGCGACGGCACCAAGCACTACTCGGCCTGCATGATGGACGAGACGCTGGCCGAGATCGACGCCAGTACGCTGTCGGTGAGCCGCCACTTCTTCCTCACCAAGGGGAAGGAGATGGGCATGATGGGCGCGCCGGCGGAGCGCGGGGCGAGCGGGCACGACGGCGCGAGCCACGACATGTCGGGCCATGGCATGGAGCCGCCCAAGCCCGGCGACATCTCCTGCTCCCCCACATGGGCGCAGCCCTCGCGCGACGGCACACGCGTGTGGGTGGCCTGCAACAAGTCGAGCGATCTGGTAGAGATCGACACGAAGTCGTGGACGCTGGTGCGTCGCCTTCCCGCCGGCCCGGGCGCGTACAACCTGGCCACGACGCACAATGGCGCGCGGCTCATCGCGACGAATAAGCGCGACGCCTCGGTGTCGGTGTTCGATGCGGTGTCGGGGAAGGAACTGGCGCGCATTCCCACCACGCGCAAGGTGGTGCACGGCATCGCGGTGAGCGACGACGATCGGTACGCGTTCATCTCGGTGGAGGGTGTGGGCTCGGAGCCAGGTACGGTGGATGTGATCGACCTCGGCTCTCTCAAAAAGGTGGCGTCGGTGGACGTGGGACAGCAGGCGGGAGGCATCGACTTTTTGCGGTCGGAGCCGGTGAAGCGCTAGCATGCCGCTTCGCGACAGCATCCTCGAGCGCGATCACCTCGGCGCCTTCTGCAAACATACGCACGTGTTTCGCGCCGGCGCCGGCAGCGGGCCACTGCGCGAACTCACGTTCGGGCTGAAGGACATTTTTGACGTGTCCGGCCATCGCACCGGCTTCGGCAACCCGGACTGGTTTGCGACACACGGCGAGGCCGCCAGTACCGCCACGGCAGCCGCGATGTTGCTCGAGGCCGGCGCCACCATTGCCGGCAAGACACATACGGAGGAGATGGCGTTCAGCCTGACGGGCGAGAACGCGCACTACGGCACACCAATCAATCCGGCCGCGCCCAACCGCGTCCCGGGTGGCTCATCCAGCGGGTCGGCCGCCGCGGTGGCCGGCGGCTTGGTGGACTTCGCGATCGGCAGCGACACCGGCGGCTCGGTGCGCGCGCCGGCCAGCTTCTGCGGCATTTATGGGATCCGGCCAACGCACGGCCGCATCTCGCTCGATGGTGCCTGCCCGCTGGCACCGATCTTCGACACCGTGGGCTGGTTCGCACGCGATGCGGCGCTGCTGGCGCGCGTGGGCGGAGTGCTGCTGGGCGGAGCGGCCGCTGCACCCGGCCGCGTGTTGCTGGCACAGGACGCGTTCGCCCTCGCGCTGCCTGGCGCTACCGACGCCCTCGCGCCGGCCCTCGCGCGCGTGACGTCCCTGCTGGGCGAGGGTGAGCCGGTCACGGTGAGCGACGAAGGGCTCCCGGCCTGGTTCGACGTATTCCGCGTGCTGCAGTACGACGACATCTGGACCGCACATCGCGCGTGGATCACGCGTGTGCGCCCGACGTTCGGTCCGCAGGTCGGTCCACGATTTGCCGCGGTGGCGCAGGTGCATCCGCATGAGGTAGCGGTGATGCGCGAGCGACGCACGGCGATTGTCGCACGGTTGGACGATCTGCTCGCGGAGAACGCGGTCTTGCTGCTTCCCACGGTACCGGACATCGCGCCGCTGCTGAAGCTGCCACCGGCGGAGACGGTGGCGTTTCGCGAACGCGCACTGGCCCTGCTGTGCATCGCCGGCCTAGGTGGCTTGCCGCAGGTGAATCTGCCCGTCGGTACGTTGAACGGCTGCCCGATCGGATTGTCGATGATCGCCGCGCGCGGGAATGACGAGATGTTGCTGGACATCGCGGTGCAGCTTGACGCCTCGACGCCCGGTGGCCGCTGAACGGTCACACCACGCACAAGAAGAAAAGATTACGCAGAGGCGCAGAGAGCGCAGGGGTCGCAGAGAACCACACCGGTCCCCTCTGCGTTCCCTGCGCACTCTGCGCCTCTGCGTGATCAGTTTCTTACTCCGTACTCCGTACTTCCTACTGCCGGATTCCCGCCGCCGCCGAGGGCACCGTGTAGCTCCACGGCTGACGCACCAGCGGCTTCTTCCGTGGATACACCTCGTCCAGCGTGTTACCGTCGAACAGGCGACCGTTCACCATCACCATCGACACGCTGTTGCTGTTCCGGATGTTCACCAGTGGATCGCGGTCGAGCACGATCAGATCGGCAAACTTCCCCGCTTCAAGCGATCCGATCTCGCTGCCAAGCCCGATCGCTTCGGCACCCACGATCGTGGCCGAACGCAAGGCGTCGTGCGTGGAGAGTCCGCCCGACTGAATCAGCCACAGCTCCCAATGCATGCCGAGTCCCTGCAGCTGGCCGTGACTGCCCACACCGATGCGGCCGCCCGCCGCGACGGTCTTCGCAATGTCCTCGGCGTGCTGCCACATCGCATACTCTTCCTTCACCGCGAAGCCGGCCGGTCCGGGCGCGTTCCCCGCGCCGCGACGACGCACCTTGGAATCGAAGTCGACCGGATGCGTGAAGCGACGAAGCTTGGTGTCGTTCATCAGATCTTCCGTCTGGTAGAACCAGCCTTCACCGAACGGGCCACCGTACTCCACGATGAGCGTGGGCGAGTTGGTGACCTGTGTCGCCTTGTACCACTCGAAGATGTCTTCGAACTTCGGCGTGATCGGCAGCGTGTGCTCGATGCCCGGGTAGCCGTCGATGCCGTGCGTGAGGTTGAGCTTCTGATCGAGGCCGCCTTCGGTGGTCGGCATGATGCCGAGCTCCTTCGCCGCCATGATCAGCCACTGCCGCTGCTGACGGTTGCCGCTCATGTACATCTTGAGCGTCTTCGTGTCGTAGTACTTGGCGTACCGCGTCATGATCTCCTTCGCATGCGCGTAGTCGCGCACCGGCTCGGCCGAGAACACGCCGGGGCCCGTGGTATAAATGCGGGGGCCGATCATCTCACCCGACTCCACGCGATCGGTATACGCCAGGAAGTCGGTGCTCGACGTCTGCGGATCGCGTGTGGTGGTCGTGCCGTACGCCAGCGTGGCGAGGTACTGCCACGTCTGCGTGTTGTGGATCTGCGGCGTGAGCCACTGCGGGTGGTAGTGCGTGTCCACCATACCCGGCATGATCGTCTTGCCGCTCACGTCGAACTGCTGCGCACCCTCGGGAATAGCGACGGTCCCGCGCGCGCCGATGGCCACGATGCGACTGTCGCGCACCACGATGTCGGCGTTCTCGATGATCTCCTTCCCCTTCATCGTGATGGCCTTCGCCCCGCGGAACACCGCCACACCGCGCGGCAGATCACGCGGTGCCATCACACTGATCTTCATCTCCGCGGGCGTATACGCCGGCAGCGGCTTCTTCTTGGTGGTGTCGGCCTTGGCGATGGAGTCGGCGCGCATGACGCTGTCCTTCACCGACTTCGTGGTATCGGCCCGCACCCGCGCCTTCACCTTCGCATCGGCCTTCGCCGAATCCTCGGCCACCTTGGCGCGATCGAGATCGTACGACCACACCGAATTGCCGAGCGCCCAGTGTACCACGCGACCGGTGCTGTTCCAGGTGGGGAACTCACCGCCGATGGTGTTCAGCTTCTTCACCGGCACCGACGCCGCGGCCGGCATTGCCACGTTCACCGTGGGCGCGACGGCGCCCGTCTGCGCCACCGTGATGCTGTAGAGATCCATGCCGACCATCGCCAACGCCTGATCACCGTTGGGCGCCATGAGCACCAACGACGCGGGCGGTGGCTGCGGCGGAGAAGGTTCCGCCGGATCGAGATGCATCCCCATCCCCACCGGGCGCGCCGCGCGGCCGCCGATGTACTGCGCGGCCTCTTTCTCCACGAGCGCCGCGTCGAGCCCCGGCGTGGCACCCGACTCGCCGCCGGCACCCGGCGGCAGTGGCCCCGTAACCTTCAAGTGCGTTTTGATGTCAGTGCCGTCCCAGCGGAACGACTGCAGACCGGCGCGGCCGTACGCGAAGATGCGCGTCGCGTCCTTGGTGAAGTGCGGCGTACCCAATCCGCCACTGGGCATGATCACCGACAGCGCGCCGCCCGTAGACGGCAGCCAGACGATGTCGGCCGCGACCGGACCGAAGAAGGCCGCGCCCGCTTCCTGCATTTCACGTGCAGCGGCACGCATGGCCACAATGCGATCGCCGGCGGGCGACCACGCGAGATCGGTGTATAGCCCCGCCGACGTGGTGAGCGTTTGCGTGGTCCATCCCTTCTTCGCATCGAGCGTGGCGCGCACGATCTGACCGCCCGCCGCGTCGTCCCACGTGACCCACGCGAGCGACTTGCCATCGGGCGACCAAACCGGGCCGAACTCGCCCGTGGTGCTCTTGCTCACGCGCGTCGGCGTACCACCCGGCAGCGCCATGACGTGCACATGCCCCAGCGACGAGAACGCCAGCTGCTTGCCATCGGGCGACGGCTGAATGTCTCGCACCTGACGCGAGGCAAACATCGCCGACGTGTCGACCTTCCAGGCGAACTTCACCTCGGGGCCCATCTCGAGCTTCACTTCGGCTTCGAAGGGGATCTTGGTGGCGGCCGATTTATCAACCGGCACGCGCCAGATCTCACCGCCGTACGACACGACCACCGACTTGGAATCGGGCATGAAGCTGAAGCCCGGATACGCGTCCATCGGCGCGCGCGACTCGGT
>CANJOX010000036.1 GCA_947475795.1 Gemmatimonadota bacterium | reverse complement strand
CGCGCATGCCATCGGACTGGAAGCGGTTGAGCATCAGGCGCATGTCCATCGCCATCCAGCTGGGCGCATGATGCGCCAGCCGCTGCTCGAAGGCCGTGGTATCACCACCGGTGTAGTGCACGGGCTTGTTCAAAAGGGTGGACCAGATGACTGCGACGCTGGCGCCGGTGAGCGCCTCGGGGCCGACGAGATTGATGACCTCGCGCGGCAGCCGTGCGTCGCTCCGCTCGCGCTGCAGCAGCGCGCCGGCCGCAATCTCCGCGATGTCTCCCACGTCGACCATCGACACGCCGCGGTCGCCGATCGGGAACGGATAAAGTCCCGGCCCCATGAGCGCATCCTTGAAGAATGCGGCGTCGTTCTGCATGAAGCAGTTCGGGCGCAGGATGGTGGCCGCCATGTCGTACTGCTCGATCATGCGTTCGATGGTGTACTTCGCCGCAAAGTGCGGCACGTTGGTGCAGAGGTCGCTGTTGAACACCGACAGGTACACCACACGCTGAATGCCCGCCTCGTGGGCGAGATTGAGCGTGAGCATGGATTGCGTGAGTTCCTGCGGCACCACGGCGTTGAGCAGAAAGAGCGTGCGCACGCCGGTGAGCGCGGCGCGCATGGAGACCACGTCCAGCAGATCGCCGGCCACCGGCACGACGCCATCGGGAAACAAGGCCTTGGCGGGATCGCGGGTGAGCGCCCGGACCTCGACGCCCTGGTCCGACAGATGCCGCAGCAGCGGCGCGCCCACGGTGCCCGTGGCACCAGTCACGAGAATAGCCATGCAAGAACTCCGGAAAAGCGTGCGCGCCGCGATCGGCGAGATGGTCGGTGACCCGACGTTGACGATGCAATGTCAGCGTTGCAAAACCGGTGTACAATTGGGTAAAATGAGATCTAGCGTCTCATAAATGGAACGATGATGAACCTCGACGATCTGTCCGACTTTGTCCTGGTGGCTGCGCACGGGGGCTTCGCGAACGCGAGCCGAGCGAGTGGGCGACCGAAGGCGACCCTGTCCCGCAAGGTGATGGAGCTCGAGGCCAGTCTGGGGGTGCGCCTCTTCGAGCGCGGCCCCCGGTCGGTCCGCCTCACCGAAGAAGGGGAGCTGCTGTTTGCGCGCACGGCGGGGCTGTTGAGTGACATCGCCGAGTCGGCCGACATGGTGCGGGACGTGGCGGCACGCCCTCGCGGACCATTGCGGGTGAATGTTCCGACACTCTTCGGTCATATGCTGATGGGGCGCCTCGCGGCGCAGTTCAGTGCGGCCTACCCTGACGTGACGCTCACCGTGACCTCGGAGGATCGGGCGGTGGATCTGGTGCGCGAGGGATACGACGCAGTGATTCGCGTGAATCCCAAGCCGGACTCCGCGTTGGTGGGGCGCTGCTTCGTGCGCGACCAGCTGTTGATCGTGGCGGCGCCGTCGTTTCCCGCGCCGTCGGCGGCGCGTGGCCCCACCGACCCGGTGCCGGTGGTGGTGCGGAATGGTACGAAGCCATCCGCGATCTGGACGATCGCCGGAGATTCCACCCGCGACATCCATACGCGGCCGGTGCTGGCGCTACCCACGCTCACCATGATGCGCGATGCGGTGCTGACCGGCATCGGCGCTGCGAAGCTGCCGCGCCTGCTCGTGGCGGATGACCTGGCGGCGGGGCGGCTGGTGTGCTGGGGGCCGTCCACCGATCCCAGTACCGAGCTGTGGGTACTGCATCCGTCCACACGACATGCGAGCGCGCGCGTGAAGGTGTTCATGCGGTTCTTGAAGGACGCGTTTCCGGGCGAGTGGCTGTGAGGGGCGGGCAGAGCAGGGCGTTACGGCAGCGCCAGATAGATCCACACGGGTTCGAGTGCCGGCGCCCCTGATGTGGTGCGCGGGGTGGCCGCGTCCACCACGGTGGCGCCATGATACGATCCGGCCAGGAGAGGGACGCTGCGCGTGGTGAGCTGGTGGCTATTGCCAAAGGGCGCGGTGGCGCCGTCGATCGTGGTTACGGCGCCAAGGGCCTCCAGCCCCAGCGCACGCCAGTTGGCGAGCGCCTGCGCCACGGGGACGAGCTGGTCCTGCTCGTGAATGAACGCATACTGCCGGCTGGCCAACGTCACGTTTGGCCGACTGAGCCACGTGGCGGGTGCATTGGCCACCTGACGCCAATCGGCCGGTGAGGAGAAATACACGGCGCGGTCCAGCGCGACGAGTTTCGCCAGCACCCCCACATGGCCTCCGCCTTGCGAGTGCCCGGCCAGCGTGACGCGCGACCAGTCCACGGTGCCATTGACCAGATATTGTCCCCAGCCTTCAGTGGGGAACTGGGTCTGCAGATACTGCAGCAGCTTTCCCAGACGATTCACGATGGCGTTTGCCGACGTGACCTGAATCCGGAGGCTCGTGTTGAGGCCGGTAATGACTTCCCGGCGCACATCCCAGAAGCAGTCGGGATCGACGTCGTCGGCACAGAGCACGCCAACGGCCGTGGGATTGGGATAGGTGAGCCCGACGGCGTGATAGCCGCGCGTGGCGGCGGTGCCAAGGACGAGCTGCTGCATCGTGGGCACGGCACCGGTGCCCGGGAGGAAGACGAACAGCTTGCCGCGAGCGGTTGCCGCGGGGCTGGGGTTCACGGCCACGTGCGGATCATTGCCGGTATCGATGCCGGCATCGGTGGCCGCCGGGAGGATCTGGCGGACCACTGAGGGGGGCAGTGCCGGCGGCGATGTCGGCGGTGCGGTTGGTACGTTGCCGGACGACCTCGTCCCGCACCCCACGAGCAGGAGACCCAACACGTATGGTGTGACCAGCCTGGTGACGTGCATCTGTTCCTCGCGGTGTGGGACCCTCGACGCTGTGCCGCCCGCTGTCGCCGGTGCGCATGCGCCGATCACGTGACGCGGGTTGCCGACGTTGTCATTCCCCGGTAGCATCGGAAATTCCCTGCCGGCAGCGACCGGCGCTATCCCCTTGCCGCAGGTGCCACCATGCAGGTTCCGCTGACGCCGATGGACTTTGCCCGTCGTGCGCGTGCGCTCTACGGTGACCGTGAGGCCGTGGTGGATGGCGAGCAGCGGTGGACGTACGCCGAGTTTCTGGCGCGGTGCGACCGATGGTCGCAGGCGCTGCAGACGCTGGGGGTGGCCCCGGGGGATCGGGTGGCGTACATCGCGCCGAACACGCACGCGCATCTGGAAGGGTACTACGCGGTGCCGCAGGCGGGCGCCGCGATTGTGCCGCTCAACTTCCGGCTGCTCCCCGCCGACTGGGTGTACATGGTGAACCACTCGGGGAGTCGCGTGCTATGTGTGCACGCCGACTTTCTCGAGCTCGTGGACAGCGTGCGCCACGAGATGACGGCGGTAGAGCACTTCGTGGCGCTGGAAGGGGGCGGTGACGGATGGCTGGACTACGAGGCGCTGCTGGCGTCGGCGGAGCCCTCGTTCGTGCGGCCAGTCATGACCGAGAGTGATCTGCTCGCGATCAACTACACCAGCGGTACGACGGCACAACCGAAGGGCGTGATGATCACACACCGCAATGCGTGGGTGAACGCCGTAGGCACGCTGGTGCATCATCCCATGACGTGTGCCGATCGCTATCTGTGGACGCTGCCGATGTTTCACGCCAACGGCTGGACGTTCGTGTGGATCGTGACGGCAGTGGGCGGCACGCATGTGTGCGTGCGCAAAGTCGATGCGCCCACGGTGTTCCAGACGCTGCAGCAGGAGCGCGGCACGATGCTGTGCGCGGCCCCGACGGTGCTCATCATGATCGCCAATGCTCCGGCGGCGCTGCGCGTGCGGGCCCCGCGCGGCGTGCGTGTGCTGACCGCCGGTGCGGCCCCGGCCGCACACACAATCGAGCGCGTGGAAGAGGAACTGGGATGGACGATCACGCACGTGTATGGCCTCACCGAAGTGTCACCGCTGATAAGCGTGAGTGAGCCGCGTCCCGAACACGCGGGGCTGGCGGCGGCCGAGCGTGCCACGCTCAAGGCACGGCAGGGGGTGGAGCTGATCACGTCGGGTGAATTGCGCGTGATCGACGAGCACGGCGCGCCGGTGCCGCGCGACGGCGCGACCGTGGGGGAGATCGTGGTGCGCGGGAACGTGGTGATGGATGGCTACTACCGTGACCCCGAGGCCACCGCGCGCGCGATGATGGGAGGCTGGTTTCATTCCGGCGACGCGGCGGTGGTGCACCCCGACGGTTACATGGAAATCCGCGACCGCATCAAGGACGTCATCATCAGCGGCGGCGAGAACATCTCCTCGGTGGAAATCGAGGGCGTGCTGCTCCGGCATCCGGCGGTGCAGGAGGTGGCCGTGGTGGGCCTGCCGCACGAGAAGTGGGGCGAGGCCCCGCACGCCTTCGTGGTGCGCAAGCCCGACGCGATGGTCACGGCCGAGGAGGTGGACGCCTTCGCGCGCGAGCGGCTGGCGGGCTTCAAGATCCCCAAGGGGGTCACCTTCCTGAGCGAGCTTCCGAAGACCGCGACCGGCAAAATTCAGAAGTACGTGCTGCGCGGCGGCCGGGGCGCGGTGGCGGTGCAGTAGGTCACATGCACCGGCACCCGTTGTGGCCCGCCTACCGGCCCGTCGCGCGATCCGCGGCCTGTTGCGCCGCGAGGGCGACGGCCGCGTCGAGCGGAATCTTGACGATGGGCTCCACCAGACCGCCGGCGTACCGGTTGGTGCGCACCGAGTAGCTCTCGCGGGCCAGTCCGATGGCGGACTGGTTGTGCAGCAGGTTGTGAAAGACACACGCCGCGAGGTACGTCCCGATCGCGGTGGGGTGGCTGCCGTCGTCCTGATACAGTGCAAGATCGGGGCGCGCTGTCATCAGCTGCAGCCAGGCGTCACCCACGGGCACGACGGTTGCCCCGATTGCGCGGGCCAGCTGGTCGTAGGCCGCGCGGATCGCGGTCGCACTCGGTGTGGCGTCGCCGGCCGGCCACGTCTGGAACAGCAGCACCTTGGCGCCGGCCCGCTTGGCCATCTCGCCCAGTTGGGTGCCGTAGCGCAACATGGTGTCGGGTGCGGTGATCGGCGTGGTGCTCTGCTCCTGCAGTACCACGATGTCCCAGCCGCGGGCCATGACGGTGCCGATATCCGCGCGCCCTGCGGCGCCCTTGAGCGATTGGCCGCCGTCGAGGACGGTGGTGATGGACGGCAGCGGCGACCGCCCGGCGGTGGTGCTGAGCGCGGTCAGGAGCGCCGGCAGGTCGTTCACGTACGTGTAGCTGTTGCCGACCCAGAGGATGCGGGTGACGGGCGTGCTGGTCCCGCCGCCCGGCGTCCCCGTGGGCGACCCGGTGGGCGACCCCGTGGTGACACCGGTGGATGCGCCGCCGCCGCCGCAGGCGATCAGGAGGGCGGCGAGCAGGCCGGTCCAGAGGCCGGTGAGCCGTGTGGATGCGCTTCCGGGGCGCCGCCGCATCGCGAGATCGTTGCCGTGAGCGTTACGCGACATCGGGTGCTCCGCCGGCGAGGAACAGCGGCGTGGCCAATCCGTCCGTGTCGTCGTAGAAGCGCACGGCCCGGGGCGTGAACTGCTTGGCCAGCAGAATGATCTGGCCGGTGTGGCCGGCGAAATGCTCCACCACATGGTACAGCGCCGCGAACACGCTGGTGTCGCGCCCCTGAATGCGTCGCGGTGCGCCCAGGGCGGTCGGGTCGAGCGCCGCGATCACGGCGTCGGCGTCTGCGATGGCGCGCTGCAGCCGTGCCAGGAGCTCCTCCGCATCGAGCCCGCCGGTAGCCGCAAACTCGGCGTCGCGGTCCCGCACGTCGGCCGTCTCCCCGATACCACTTACCACCCACTGCCGCACATTGCCGGCCAGGTGCACCATCAGATTGCCCACGCTGTTCGCGCCGTCGTGCGGCCGCCACCAGAGCCGGTCCGGCGGCACGGTACGTACCGCGGCGGCGATCTTGGTGGGATATTCGACGCCCAGATAGTAGCGCGAGCGCTCGAGAAACCGCGCGGCGAGATCGAAATCAGTCATACGGCGACGCATTCGGGGAAACGGGGTGGACGGCCGGAACATACCGCGCGGGCGTTCCCGGCGTGGCTGGGCCCCGGTTGATCCCCTGCCGAGACCGGACCCTCATGATTTGGCGACCGTCGCCGATACTAATATTACGATAGGCGCCGTCGCCTCTTTTCCTTCCCGCTCCATCCCCGAGCCTGACATGGCGACCTGCCCGTACACCTGGGTGCGTGCGTTCTTCTCACCGAACAGCAGCACGCCGGCCAATCCCGGCGAGCCCGCCAAGAACCTCATGGTCCGCGTGGTGCGCGACGGCCAGCAGAAGGTGCGTGTCGCGCTGCCCGCGCGCAGTGCCCGGTGGCTGCTCGATCTGATCCCCGACGAGGTGGTCGAGAAGATCCGCGCCGAGGATATCCCGCTGGAAGCGATGATGCTCGATCTGAGTCAGCAGAAGGAGCTCTATCCGCGCCAGATCTTCTCGCTGAGTGATCCCAGCCGGCAGGTCGATATCTGGCTCGAGTAGGCCGCCAGACACCGGTCGTCCTCACGTTGTCAGGGGCGGCAGAGCACCGTCATGGCGTTGTCCACGGCGCTGCGCATGGCCGCCTGCATCGACGTAATCTCGGCGGCGTTCGCACTCTCCCCGAGACCGCGTTCAATGGCCGCCGCCGACTGCCCGAGGGTGGCATCGGCCGTGCGCGCATCGGGACAGGCGCGCGTTTTGCTGGCCTGCAGCAGCTGTGCGCGAGCCAGCTGCAGTGTCGCTGCCGCCGCGTAGGCGCGTGAGTCAGCGCGCGAGCTGATACTGTCGGCCAGCCACAACATCGACACCGCGGCCTGTTGCTGGACCGAGAGTGTATCGCCGGCGGCACGCAGCAGTAGCAGACCGCGCGCCACCGTGTAGGTGCGCAGCAGCTCCGCCTGTTCGCCGGTGCGCGGCGCGCGCGCGAGGACCGCGGCCGCGCTGTCGGCGCGCTGGGCTTCCACGAACAGATCGGCGAGTTGCAGATACAGCGTGGTGCGTGACGTGTCGCGCCGGATGGCTTCCTGCGTGGCGCGCAGGGCATCGGTGCGATTGCCCGCCTTTCGTGCCGCGCTGGCCGTGAGCACATAGAAGTCGGGGACTTCCGGAAAGCGCGTCAGTCCGCGCGGTAACGCACTGCTGGTTTCCATGCCCAGCAGTTGGAGATACTGCAGATACAGGCGTGCGTCGCCGGCGTGACGGCGCACCGCGCGCACGCCCACTTCCAGCGCCGCCAGTGTATCGCCCTGCTGCCGCAGCGCTTCGACGTATCGCGTGGCGTAGTTGCTGTCGGCGCGGAACGCGGCGTCTTCCAGTTCGAGTGAATCGCCGAGGGCGGCGGTTTCCCGCCAGTGCGCCAGCGCGGCGTGTGCCCGGAATACAAGGCGGCGCAGCCGGGCATCGGCGCCGAGGCGCGTGAGCAGATCGGTGGCGTCGGTGAGTGCGTCGGCGGGCCGTTGCAGGCGCAGGAATCCCTCGACGACGCGCACCCCGAGCGCGAGACTGTCGTTGCGCAACGCATACACGCGTCGCCATTGCGCGACGGCATCAGCGGTACGCCCTTCGGTTTCCAACGCATCGGCGCGCACCACGGCGGCGAACAGATTGGTGCTGTCGATGGCGAGTACGTCGTCGGTGAGGCGCCGGACGGAGTCCGCGCTGGTGGTGCCATCGATGAGCGCCGCGATCAGACAGTCCCGTGCAATCACCGCGGGCGCGTACGCACGGATCGCCCCCTCGGCTTCACGCGCAGCGGCCCGGCGATCGCCCCGCGCGAGCGCGTTCTCGCATCGCCGCACTCCCGTGAGCTGGGCGCGGGCGCTGACGACTTCTCTGGCCAGGGCATCACCCGCGAGCGCCGGCGTGGCCGCGCGCACGACGGGCAGCGGCTGCTGCATCCCCCAGCTGCGCAACAGCGCCAGTCGCGCGACCACCGTGACGCCGGCCGGCTGCGGTACCACGCGCCCTACGAGTACTTCGTCGGCGCGTAGTTGCTGTCCGAAGAAGCGCAGTTCGGCGTCGCCGATGCGCTGCTGCGGTTTGTAGTTGAGCTCCAGCAGGAGGTTGTCGAGGCGATAGCCCTCGAGCACCCGCAGACTTTTGACATCGGTGCGCTGCCCCGTGCGTTCGCGGACGGCGTCGGTGACCTGTTTGGCGGTGCGGACGGCGTCTCGCGCGCTGCTGCCCGCACTGTCGGGGCGCAGCGGTGCGATGAGCAGCGATTGCCGCACGAATTCCTGCGCGGCGAGGGCGCGTGGTGCCGCGAGGCTGACGGCCAGGATGACGGCCAGTATGACGGTGAGCGCGACCGACCGTGTCGCGCGCGATGCCTCTCCGCGTGCCACGGGCTCAGCGCGCGGGCGCCGGCGGGGTGCGGGGGGCGTGCCGCCATACGATGCGGGCGCCGGTGGCCGGGTCGAGTCCTGCCACCAGGGTGCTGGTCATCGTCGTGGTGGAGACGGTGACCTCGCGTCCGAGTTCGGCGTAAAAGCGGGCGGTGACCAGGTCCGGGACCGCCGGCACGCTGCGCTCCGCGCTGCGCAGGGTGATCATGCCGCTCGCCGGCAGGGGGACCTGCGTCCACGTGACCGTGTGATCGACCGTACGCCGAACAGACCCGTCGTCGTTGCGGGTAAAGCCGACCTCGCCACCGGTCACGAGGTGACGGGCCTTGGTGGCGCGTGGAATCACCCAGCCCTCGAGCGGCCCACCGGCGACAGGGACCGGCACCACCGAGAAGGGGTGCCCGGCCTTGGACCAGGCGGGGGTGATCGCTTTGGTGACGTCCATGACCAGCTTGGCCTCCCACGCGACGCGGGCCGTATCGATGGCGCCGGTGAAGCGCGGCCGTGTGCCGTCGAGGCGGACCGTGGTGAAGCGCCGGACCGTGCGCGCCGTGGCGTCCACGTCGTAGACTCCACCGATGGGGATGCCGTCGGCGGTGCGTTCGCAGTAGATGAGGCGCGGCGCGGCGGCGGCCGGGCCGAAGGTGCCGCCGGCGCGCAGGCGGGCGATGGTGCTCACGCACTGGTACCAGTACGCGATCGTGCGGGCGCGCGTGTCGGCGGCGGCGAATGCGTTGGCAAATCCGGCCGGGAGCGCATCGCGTGCGTCGGGCGCGGTATCCGCTTCGGGCGGCGCCATCCGGACCGAGGAGGACGGGTCAGCGGTGGGTGCCACCGGCCGACCGGCACAGGCGGCCAGCCCGAGGAGCGCGGTGGCGCCCAGAAAAACCGAGGGGAATCGCATGGGGTGCACGGTATCGGCCGCCGGTCCGACGCGCGAGTCTCCGCACAAAATCCTCGGTCGGCAAGCGCCGTGTCCGGTGGTCTGAGATATTTCGGGGAACGGCCTGCCTGATGGCCGCCGCCGCCGTACCGAACCCTCCTCCCCTTCCTTCCATGACCGGCTGGCTCGTTGCGGCGCTCCTGGGTGTCGCCTGTGTCATGCTGGGTGGCCGCGTGCTCTCGGACCGGGCGCGGCGGAAACAGCGCGGCGTGTTCGGTCGCTGGCCGTTGGCGCGCATCCCGCTGGAGGCGCTCGATCCTGTGTTCGCGGCTGGGCCACACGGCCCGACGGTGGCCACGGAAGTGTCGTTCATCGGTCGCGGTCCGATGATGGTGCCCGGCGGGACGAGCGATGCGGAGGCATGGATTCTGGCGGTGCTGGCCACGCGGGCCACCACGATGTTCGAATTCGGCACGTGCACCGGCAAGACGGCGTATCTCTGGGCCAGGAACGCCCCGGCCGGATCGCGGGTTGTTACGATCACACTCGCGCCATCACAGCAACATCAATACGTCAAATCCGGTAACGACTCACAATCGGATACAGATTTCGCACTACGGGAATCGGCGTTTGAGACCTTCGTCTACACCGGGACCGACGTGGCCGATCGCGTGGAGCAGCTGTACGGAGACAGCAAGGCGTTCGACGAGGCGCCGTATCGTGACTGGGCCGATCTCGTGTTCGTGGACGGTTCGCACGCGCGCTCGTACGTGGACAGCGACTCGGCCAAGGCCATGCGCATCGTGAAGCCGGGCGGTCTGGTGCTATGGCACGACTACGCGGGCCCGCGGCATGCGCCCGGCGTGTTCGGTGCGCTCAATGCGCTGGCGGCCACGGTGCCGCTCCAGCATGTGGGCGGCACCACCTTCGCGGTGTGGCGGCGCCCCGGGGGAGCTCCGTCAGCCCAGCTCGTCGAGTAGCCGGTCGGCATCGCTGGCGAGGAGCACCGGTTTCCGCGCCTCCCATCCGGCGCGCCAACCCTCGAAGGCCGCGAAGGGCATCGGCCGTCCCACGAAATAGCCTTGTGCGAGATCGCAGCCGACTTCGCGCAACAGGGTCCAGTCGTCCAGATCTTCGACGCCCTCGGCGACGGAGCGCATGCCGAGCTGACGGGCCATGCCAAGGCTGGCCTCGAGAATGGCACGGCTGACGGAGTCCCGGACGGCCCCGTGGACGAAGCGCCGGTCGACTTTCAGTTCATCGAAGGGCATGTCGCGCAGCTGGGCCAGCGAGGAGTGGCCGGTGCCGAAATCGTCAATCGAGAGACCGATGTGCTTGAGCCGGATGCGCGTGACCACATCGAGCGCGGCGAGCACGTCGCTCATGAGACGGCTTTCCGTGACTTCGAGCACGAGGAGGTGCGCGGGCACTCCCGCTGCCGCCACGGCCTGCGCCACGAAGTCGGGGAAGTCGAGCGAGGTGAGGCTCTGCATCGAGATGTTGACGGCCACGTGCATCGGATACCCTTCGCGCATCCACGTATGGGCGTCGCGCAGCGCCTGCGACAGCACGCAGCGCGTGAGGGCGTCGATGAGTCCGTTTTCCTCGGCCAGTTCGATGAACTGATCGGGAAAGACCAGTCCATCATCCGGATGCTGCCAGCGCACGAGCGTCTCGACGCCGGTGATCTCGCCCGATGCGAGCCGCACCTTGGGCTGGTAGACGTTGGTGAGCTCGCCGTTGGCGATGGCCTGCGCGAGCCGTTCCGCGTCGTACCGTTTGCCGGGGGTGCGCGCCTTCGTGGCCGTGGGGGCCGCTGCGCCGAACAGTGCTTTCAGCGAATCCGGCGTGACCGGTTTGTGCAAGGCGCCGCGGACGTCGAGGCGGTGCGCTTCGGCCAGCCGGCGGGCGGTTTGCACGATGCGCTCGTCCTCTCCGCTGATCAGGATGAGCGCGCCGGCATAGCCGAGGCGCGCGAGATGGCGCACGAACTCGATGCCGTCGATCTCGGGCATCTGCAGGTCGAGCAGCAGCATCTCGATGGACCCGTGCTCGGCCTCGAGGAACGCCAGCGCGTCCCGCGGGTGCTGCTGCACCTGCACGTCGTCAAACCCGAGCCGCCGCAACTGGTGCGAGACGAGCCGCAGCGCAAAGGGCTCGTCGTCGATGAGATAGATCTTCACGCAGCTCGAGGTCGGCGTTCGTGGCGAGGCGTCGGTCGCGTCATCGCGAGCGATCGAGGTAGTCGGTGAGTGCGCGTTGCACGGCGGCGAGTTCCTGTGCGAACACGGGCAGGACTTGCCGCACCTGATCGGTATTCCGGTCGCGCGCGGCTTGCTCAATTGTACTGCACAGCTCGCCGAGCGGGAGCGCCCCGACGGATCTCGAGGATGATTTGAGCTTGTGGAGCACGGCCGCGACGTCCGGCAGGTTGTCCTGTGCCACCGCTGCCAGCAGCTCCCCGTTCAAGCGACCAGCGCTGCGGGCGTACTCCGTGAGGAAATCACAGATCACCTCATGATCGTCACCCACCAGCTCCTCGAGGACGCTGACGTCGAGCGAGACCAGCGTGCCCCCGGGTGGTGGCGTGAGGATGGCGACGTTGCCGGTCTGAGGGAGCAGGTCGGGGAGGGGAACGCTGTCGTGCAGCGGGGGGATCCACCGCGCGATCGCCGCCCTGAGGACCGCGAGCAACACCGGCTTGGTGAGGTAGTCATCCATCCCCAGCGCCTTGCCGCGCGTTTCCTCGCCGCGCAGCGCGTTGGCCGTGAGCGCCATGATCGGCAGACGCCGCCCGTCCCCACGGGCGGCCTCATCCGCGCGGATCTGCTGGGTGAGCTGGTACCCATCCATCTCCGGCATGTGGAGGTCGGTGAGCAGCAGCGCGTAGGACTGCGTGCGCCACCGCTCCAGCGCGAGCAGGCCGTTGGGCGCCACCTCGGCGGCATACCCCAGCAGCTCGAGCTGTTGCAGGATCACCTTCTGATTGATCTCGTCGTCCTCGGCCACGAGGATGAGGCGTCCCTGTGCTCTGGCTTCCGCGACGGTGACCGGCCGGATGGCCGTGGTGAGCGGCACCTGCGACGGTTGCTCGTCGTAGAGGATTTCCGGCGAGGCGCGCCCTGCCGCGATCGCGACGGCCCGCACCAGATTCTGCTCGCGCAGGTGATGCCGGTCGAGCGTGACGAAGTTCGGCGTCACGACGCGCGCTACGCGCGACTGCCCCGCCGTGAGACGAACATGCCGCACATCGTCGGAGGGGGCGCCCCCGCCGTCGATCGCGCCGGCGGGGGCATGTTGCACGATCACGACCGGCGCCGGCCGCGTGATGGCGGTGGCGACGGCCGTGTCGGCGGTGGGAACGATGGTGACCAGCGCGCCAGCGAAGCGCAGATACGTGGCGATGTCGTCGGCCTCGTCGGGGGCCACCGGTTCACGCACGACGAGGCACTCGAGACCGTGGATGTCGGGGAGCACGCGCGGCGGCTGCGTGGCCGACGCGTCCATGGGCAGCGTGACGACGAATGCCGATCCCTCGCCCAGCACACTCGTGACCGTGACCGTGCCGCCGAGCAACTCGGCGAGTCGTTTGCAGATGGCCAGACCGAGTCCGGTGCCGCCAAAACGACGCGTCGTGGAGATCTCGGCCTGCGTGAATGAGGTGAACAGCTGACTGATCGTGTCGGCGGACATGCCGATGCCGTTGTCCTGCACGGTCATGCGCAGTTTGAGCGGCTCGTGCGTGACGGCCTCGACCCGGATGTGCACGCGTCCACGCTGCGTCGCGCGCCCGCCGCTGAACTTGATGGCGTTGCCGATCAGGTTGTACAGAATCTGCCGGAGACGGATGGCGTCGGTGCACACCATGGCCGGGACGTCAGGGGCGATGAACATCGACAGATCGACCCCGCGATGCGCCGCCACGGGTGCAAGGGCGGCCGAGATCCCGTCGAGCGTGTCGTCGATGGATGCGTCGAGATGTTCGAGTTCGATGCGTCCCGCTTCGATCTTGGAGAAATCCAGGATGTCGTCGATGATGCCGAGCAGGTTGGTAGCCGACGTCCGGATGGTGCGCACCGCGTCGGCATCGCGAGGTGGCAGTGCACTTTGCGCGAGCACTTCGGCCATGCCGATCACGCCATTGAGCGGCGTGCGGATTTCGTGGCTCATGACGGCGAGGAACGACGACTTGGCACGGTTGGCGTTGTCGGCGTCTTCCTTGGCGGCGCGCAGCAGGTCTTCGTTGTGTTTGCGTGCGGTGAGATCCGACTGCGTCCCGACGGCGCGCACCGGTGCGCCGTCGGGGCCGAATTCGACGGCCTTGCCGTGGCTGAGCATCCAGCGGTACTCGCCGTTGCTGGCCCGCATGCGGAACTCGGCACTGAAGGCCCCCTCGGTGCGCAGCCGTCGTGCGGCATCGGACGCCACCACCAGGCGATCATCGGGGTGGACGAGCTTCAGCCAACCGGTGAGCGCGGTGGGAAATCCGGCCGGATCGTAGCCGAGCATCTGCACGTACACGTTGCTGAAGGCGATGCGGTCGGCGCGCATATCCCAGTCCCAGATGCCTTCGGACGAAGCTTCCATGGCGAACGCAAAGCGTTCGTCACTGGCTTTGACGTGCTCGTAGGCGCGGGCGACAGCGACATCGTTGCGGCGTTGCTGCACGATGGACCAGATGTCGTGCGCAATGACCTGCAGTTCCCACACGTCGTCGGCTTCGTACGGTGCGGGTTTGTTGATCACGCCCAGCACCATCCGCAGGCGGTTACCCTCGGCGATCGGTAGCGTGACGTACCGCGCGACGGAGGGATCGTCGACCGTGTCCGGCTCGACGACGTTCATGACCACCGGCTCGCGTGTGCGCGCGGCGCTGGCCCAGACACCGGCCGCCAACGCCGGGGTCGCGGTGAAGCCCGGGACCGTGCCACCACCGGCGACACTGCGCTGTGCCGGGCCGTCCCAGCGGGTGGACGCGATGGTGGATTCATCGTCGCTGACCACGTGGATGTAGCAGGCCGCGCTGCCGCTGAGGCGCAGCGCCTGATCGACGCCGAACTGCAGGATCTCCCGTTCTTCGAGTGAGCCGGCCTTCTG
>CANJOX010000035.1 GCA_947475795.1 Gemmatimonadota bacterium | reverse complement strand
GTTGGGTGTACACGCGGTGCCATCGTGGAACACGATCGCGACGCCGGGGAAGGCGGCGAGCGCTTTGCCGCTGACGGCGCTGGCCATCCACACGTCGCGCAGCGAGAGCGGTACGGTGCCGAGGCTGCTGATCACGTCGAGCGCCAGTTTGGCGTCGTGCGACTTCGCGATCGCGGCCAGTGCCTCGAGGTCGTTCATCACCCCCGTGGACGTCTCGCCGTGCACGGCCCAGAGCCAGCCTGCACCCGTACGCTGCATCGCGCGCGCGACGGCCACGGTGTCGAGCGCCTCGCCCCAGGGCGCGCGCACCACCGTGTGCGGGATGCGCATCCGCGTCGCGTGATCGATGAGCCGCTCGCCGAACTCGCCATTGCTCACGATCACCCCCGGCGCGTCGAGCAGCGAGATCTGCGCCGCCACCACATCGTTGGCGAGCGTGCCCGAACCCAGCAGCATCGTGGCGTGCCGCGCGTTGGCCAATGCGCACAGCCGCTGCTGCGTATCCCGATACCGGGCGTGAAACGCGTCGGCCCGATGCGACGTGGCCCCGCGCTGCATCGCCTGCTGGACGGCATCGCTGATGCCGACCGGACCTGGTAAAAAGTTGGCGCCGCCGCTGAGCATCTCCGCACCATCGTGCATGGCGTCGGGCCACGCCAGCACTTCCTCGGCTGTGATGTACATCGGCTGATACGACGCCTGATCGGTGCCGATGAGCGGACCGAAGGCATGAAACCCGAGATGCCGGTAGAGGCGGAGCTGACGGGTGGTGCCGGACATGATGCCGAGGTCGAACCCCTGCGCCATGAAATGCCGCGTGATGAATCCCACGAGTTGCGCAAACACGCGGCTGGCGCGGAATTCTGGCTCCACCGCCAATAGACGGATTTCGACCGGCGTCCGTCCGGCCGGGAGGTAGTCGTCGACGCTGCCCAGCTTCTGGTCGAGAGAGAACGGTCGCTGCGTGCGCCCGCTCACCATGCCGACAATACGGTCCTCTACTTCGTAGACGGCATACACATTCTCATCGTGGAAACGGTCAATGTGACGTCGAGCGGCATTCGGCGTGTGCTGCGGAATTTCCTCGACGAACGTCCGGTAGTTGAGCGCGTGAATGGCGTCGGCATCGGCAGACGTGGCGAGACGGACTCCGCTGCCGGTGACCCCTCGCGAACGTGACATGGCCATGAAGAGGTGGCCGCACGGGCCATTAGGGAATCGGTCAATACGCGGTAGGCAGGCGCGCCGCGCGCCCGGGCCACAGACGTGGGGGCGAACGGCAACCGGTCGCCATCCGCCCCCAACGCCTTACTCCTTACTCGTTACTCCCTACTGCGGTTACACCCCAACCAGCTCTTCAACCGCTTCTTGCACCGCGCGGCCCCGGTCCACGAGCGCGATCTCCAGCACTTCGCGCAGTGTCTGCACCGGATGGAAGATCAGCTGCTCCCGCACCTCGGCCGGCACGTCCTCGAGATCGGCTTCGTTGGCCTTGGGGATGATGACTTCCTTGATGCCGGCACGATGCGCGCCGAGCACCTTTTCCTTCACGCCACCGATCGGCAGTACGCGTCCGCGCAAGGTGATTTCGCCGGTCATCGACACATCGCGCCGCACCTTGCGGTTCGACATCTCGCTCACGAGCGCCAGCGCAATCGCGATGCCGGCACTCGGTCCGTCCTTCGGAATGGCGCCGGCGGGCACATGGATATGCGCCTCGCTCGCCGAGGCAACCCGGTCGGCGGGAATGCCAAGCGATTCGGCGTTGTTGGTGGCGTAGGTCAGGGCGGCGCGCGCACTTTCCTTCATCACGTCGCCGAGCTGTCCCGTGAGGATGAGTGAGATCGGCCCCACCCGCACCACCTCGGCGCCATCGTCGCTCTTCGTGGGCGCGGCACCACCGCGGCGGATGCTGGCCTCTACGAACATGATGTCGCCCCCCATCGGCGTGTAGTACATGCCGGTGGTGATGCCGACCTCGTCGTGCTCGGCCACCCGTTCCGGGTGCACCTTGGGCCGGCCCAGCAGCTCGCGGACCTCCTCGCTGCTGATCACCTTGTCGTCGATCGTGGCCGTGTCCCCCATCGCGACGCGGCGGGCCACCTTGCGCGCCACCGCCCCGAGCTGGCGCTCGAGCTGACGCACGCCACTTTCGCGGGTGTATTCGCTGATCACCTTCATGACCGCGTCGTCGGTGAACGTGAGCTCGCGCTGGCCGAGCCCCGATTCCTCGAGCTGACGGGGAATCAGATACGTCTTGGCGATCTCCGACTTCTCGCGCTCGGTGTAGCCGCTGAAATCCACCACTTCCATGCGGTCCAGCAGCGGACCGGGGATGTTCTGGATGAAGTTCGACGTGGCGATGAAGAGCACTTCGCTGAGATCGAACGGAACGCCGAGGTAGTGGTCGGTGAACGAGTCGTTCTGCGCGGGGTCCAGCACTTCCAGCAGCGCGCTGGACGGATCGCCCTGATACGATGTGCCCAGCTTGTCGACTTCATCGAGCAGGAACACCGGGTTCTTGCTCCCCGCCTGCTTCATCCCTTGAATGACGCGGCCGGGCATGGCGCCCACATAGGTGCGGCGGTGGCCGCGGATGTCGGCTTCGTCGCGGGCACCACCCAAGGCGACGCGCACGTATTCGCGACCGAGCGCCCGCGCGATCGACTTGGCGATGCTCGTCTTGCCCACGCCCGGCGGACCGTTGAAGAGCAGAATCGGCCCCTTGGCCAGGGCGCGCGCCTTCGCTTCCTTGGCGTCCGTTTTCTGGCCGTCGCCGCTGGTGTCCACCTCGGCGGCCACCTGCTGCGCCCGCAGCTGACGCACGGCCAGGAACTCAAGGACGCGGTCCTTCACATCCTTCAGGCCGTAGTGGTCTTCTTCGAGAATTTCACCGGCGCGGGCGAGTTCGAGGTGATCGTCGGAGCGCTTGCTCCACGGCAGCTCGGCGATCCACTCGAGGTACGTGCGGATCACCTGCGCTTCCATGGACTCGCGACCGGCGCGCTCGAGCCGCCCAAGCTCGCGCTCCGTTTCGGCGCGCGCTTCCTTGGGCAAGTCGAGCTTGGTGAGCTTCTCGCGCAGCTCCGTGATTTCCTTGGACTGATCGTCGTCGCCGAGCTCCTTCTGGATCGCCTTGAGCTGTTCCCGCAGGAACATCTCACGCTGGCGTTCCCCGAGCTCCTCCTGGACCTGCGACTTGATGTCCTCCTGCGCTTCCAGCAGACCGATCTGGCGCTGCACGTGCACCAGCACGCGGCGGAGCCGCTCTTCCACGGAGAGCGTCTCGAGCAGCCCCTGCTTTTCGGGCACCGTGAGTTCGATGTAGCCGGCCACCAGGTCGGAGAACTTCCCGGCATCGTCCACCGAGTCGAGCACCTGATGCACCACTTCCTCGGGGAGGCCACGCTTTTCGCCCAGTTCGGCGGCGCGCTCACGGGCCTCCTTGTGCAGCGCCTCGAAGGCCGGGTCCTTGAGGTCGAGCGGCATCATCTCCTCGGCGGGGACGATCACCGCCTGCAGGTAGCCGTCCACTTCGGCGAAGTGGAGCGCCGTGGCGCGCTGTTCGCCCTGCAGCAGCAACTGGACACCGCCCAGGCCGCGCTGGATCTGGCCGATCCGGGCGATGACGCCCGTGGTGAAGAGAATGTCGGAGGTCGGTTCTTCCGTGTTGTCGCGCTGGGCGACCGCAAAGACGAGCCGATCGCCCTTCAGGGCTGTTTCGATGGCTCGCAGGGTACCGGGACGGCCCGCCGCAATCGGTGCGGTGATGCCGGGAAACATGACCGTCCCGCGCAGTGGCAGGACGGGAAGCGTTTGGCGCTGGCCCATGACAATGAATCCTGGTCGAGGAGGAATGACACCCTCCGAGTGGCACGTTCCGCACCGCCTCGTTCACGCCATCACGGCAGGCTTTCGCGGGGGGCTTCCGGCGAAGACACCGTGTTTGGCAGGTCGCTGACAATCTGGCTGCCGGTGCATCGCGCCCGCCAATCGGGAGGATCAGTCCGCTGCCGTACCGGCTGCAACTTTTCGCGGCCATGGACACGTAGGAGACAACGGCACCGTCCCCGCCGAACGGGTCGTCCCGTCGGTGTGCGGTCTGCGTCATCCTGTTGCCGCTCTCCCTGCCGTGCTACACTTCAGGTTCCGGAGCGGACCCCTTCGATCCCCAGCGAGTGCCCGACTCAGCAGCCCCGTCCCCCGAGGATCTCGAACTCCGCGCCCACGTGGAGCAGGCGCTCAGCGCCGCCTACGAACTGGACCAGGAGATCGGCCGGGGCGGAATGGGGATCGTGTATCGCGCGCGGGACAAGCGTCTCAAGCGCTTCGTGGCGATCAAGCTGCTGCCGCCGGAGCTGTCGTTCCGCCGGGACATCCGTACGCGGTTTCTGCGCGAAGCAGAGACGGCCGCGCAGCTGAGTCATCCGAACATCGTCCCGATCTATTCGGTCGACGAAGTCGGGAATCTGGTGTTCTTCGTGATGGCGTGCATCGACGGCGACAATCTCGCGGCGAAGTTGCAGAAGCGCGGGCCCTTGCCGGTCGATGACGTCCGTCGTTGGCTGCTGGAGGTGGCCGACGCCCTCGCGTATGCGCACGCCCGCGGTGTGATCCACCGGGATATCAAGCCGGACAACATCCTGCTCGACGGCATCGACGGGCGGGCGCTGGTGACCGACTTCGGCATCGCGCGCGCCGCGTCCGACGGTGGCGACACGGCGCGCCTCACGGCGACGGGGATCGCGATCGGTACCCCGGCGTACATGTCACCCGAGCAGGCGTCCGGTGACCGCGACCTCGATGCGCGCAGCGATCTGTACTCGCTGGGCGTGGTGGCGTACCAGATGTTGGCCGGCGAGCCGCCATTCACCGGCAACACCACGCCGGCGCTGCTGGTCAAGCATCTCGCGGAAGTGCCCGTCCCGGTGTCGCTGCGCCGTCCCGATACGCCGCCCGAGTTGGCGGAGATCGTGATGCGGCTGCTCGAAAAGAGTCCGGAGCATCGGTTCCAGAGTGCGGGGGAGATGGTGACGGCGCTCAAGACGGGCATTGTGCCGCCGCCCACCAACCCGGCCGCCATGCCATCGTCCGTCGGCGCACCGGTGCGGTTCAACGGCGCACCGATCGGCGGCATGCCGATCGGCGGTATGCCGATTGGGGGGATGCCGGTCGGCACGCTGGCCCCGTCGTCGGTGCCGCTGCCGTACACGCCGGCGCCGTATTCCCCGCCGGCCTATCAGGCTCCCACGTATCAGTCGCGCACCGCGCCGGCGCCCGGGTATGTGCCGTATCAGCCGCCGATCAACGGCGACGACTACTACGTCCCCACGGCCGACGACATCGCCCGCTGGGATGCGCCGCCGGTCATGGCGTTCCGGCGCAAGCTCGGACCGTATCTGTTCGTGAACGGTGCCATCGTGGTCATGAGCCTCTTCCGCAACGGCGACATGCTGGGGCTGACGACGCTGTGGACGGTGTACATGGCATGGAAGTACACGCAGCTCTGGACGAAGGGCTTTGACTGGACCGACGTGTTGCGTCAGCCCAAGCATCGCATGCTGGGCGAAGTGTTCTCCGATCTCGGCGACAAGATCATGGCGACCGTGAGCCGGAAAAAGCGCGAGGAGCTGCGGGCGCAGGGACGCCTCGGCAACCGGCTCGACGGGGTACTCTCGATGTCGCGGACGTCCCCCGTGCCGGCCGGACGTCCCGCCGGCCCTGGCGGCGGCGTGCCCAACGCGCCACTCCGGGACGACGAACTGGGGGAGTTCGTGTCGCTCGTGCGGGCGGCGCGGGCCGATCGCGAAGAAATCGGTCGACTCCTGGGTACCCTGCCGGCCGATGAGCGGGCGCGGGTGCCAGAGGTGGCACGCACTGCGGTGGAGCTGGTGAACACGCTCGAGCAGCTGGCGCGTGATATGGCGCGCCGTGACCGGGAGCAGGGGCCCGAGACGGCCGCGCGCATCGATCTGGAGATTGCCGCGCTGGAAGCGGAGGCCAATCCGCTCGACACGCAGCGCAGTGAGGGACGTATTCGCCGGTTGGCGCAGCTCCGCCGCGACCGCCGCGCGGTGGCCGATGCGCTGGCCACCCGCGAGCGCCGCCGGGCGCAGATGGAGAGCTGTCGCATCGCGCTCGAGAATGTGCGGCTCGATCTGGTGCGGCTGCGCACCGGCAACAGCTCGGTGCACAGCGTCACCCTCGTCGCCGAACAGGCGATGCACTTGGCGCGTGAGGTCGATATTGCGGTGCAGTCGGCCAACGAGGTGCGCGAGGCGACCGCATCGCGCGCCGGTTCGGCGTAAGCGGGACGCACGATGCCTGAGGGGGAGCGCGCCGGACTGCGGACGGCGGCGCAGCGCGCCGAGTCGGACATCCTGCGCGATCGCGTGACGGCCGCCGTTGGTGACCGGTATCTGATCGAGCAGGAGATCGGGCGCGGCGGCATGGCGGTGGTCTATGCCGCCGAAGACGTCCGCCTGCAGCGGCCGGTGGCGCTCAAGGTGTTGCCGCCGGAGCTGGCGTTCCGCGGGGACGTGCGCGAACGGTTCGTGCGTGAAGCGCAGACGGCGGCGCGGCTCAATCATCCGCACATTGTGCCCATCTATGCGGTGCACGAAGAGGGTGGCTTGGTGTGCTTCGCCATGTCGTTGGTGAAGGGCGAAAGCCTCGCGGCCCGCATTGGACGCGAACCGCGCCCCTCCTTTGCGTTCATCGCGCACCTCCTCGAGCAGGTGGCCGACGCGCTCGCGTACGCGCACGCGGCAGGCGTCGTGCATCGCGACGTGAAGCCGGATAATGTGCTGATCGATCGGGACACCGGCCGGGCGATGGTCACCGACTTCGGCATCGCGCGCGCGGCCGAGAGCGGTTCACGGCTGACCCAGACGGGCATTGCCGTGGGGACGCCGGCGTTCATGAGCCCGGAGCAGGCCACGGGCGAGCGGGACGTGGATGGACGCAGCGACATCTACTCGCTGGGCGTGATGGGGTACCTGATGCTCGCCGGACGGCTCCCGTTCGAGGGGGGATCGACGCCCGCGATGCTGCTGGCCCACGTGAGCGAGTCGCCGCGGCCGATCGGGAGCATGCGGTCCGACGCGCCGCTGGCGCTGGTGGAGATTGTCGAGCGGTGTCTCGTGAAGAGCCCCCGCGACCGCTGGGAGAGCGCCCTGCAGTTGCGTGATGTGCTGCGACGCGTGCAGCGCGACGGGTCGTTGCAGACGGGGGCGCACCGGGCAAGCGTGGCGCCCGCGGTCGGCGCGCCGACGGCGCTGGCGGGACCGTTACCGCGCGGGCCGGAACCGCGCGAGGATGCACGCTATGGACTGCGCTCCGAGGACTGGGCACCGCGCGGCGTACTCGCGCCGGAGCCGGCTCCGCGCGCCTACCCCGCCGCCGGCGCGCTGCCCCCCGTGCCGGTCTTGCCGCCGCTCCCCCCGGGCGCCCCGCGTGAGCAGGTGAAGGCGTGGGAGCGTGCGTCGAAGGATGCGATGCAGGACTGGCGTGCCGCCGTGCAGCGGCAGCGGCGCGATGCGTACTCGCAGTGGAGCGATCAGCACGGGGACGCGACCGGTGCATGGCGGAGTGATGACGATGTGATCGAGCGTTTCAAGGGGCATATGCTCTCCACGGCGGGGCTCATCGTGTTCCTCGGCGTGATCAATGCCGTCACCAGCCCCGGCTTCCCCTGGGCGGTTTTCCCGGCCATGGGGTTGGGGATGGGGGTGCTCGGTCGTTACATCCGGCTGCGTCGCCGTGGGATCACGCTCGCGCGCATCATGGGCAGCGCGTCGGCGCCGCAGCCCGACACCGATCCGCGCAGCAAGCCGGCCCGCATTGCCGACGCGTCGCGCGCGTTCGTGAAGCATGCCAAGTGGTTCATGGGATCGGCCGCTGTGTCACTCGGCAGTCTCGTGATCGGCGCGTCGGCGGAACTCACGCCGATGATCGTGCCCATGGTTGCGGCCGGTCTCGCGGCGATGGCCAGTGCCCAGATGCTGATTCGCGATGTCCTGCGCCTGCGTCGGCTTGGTGTCTCGGCCGGCGATGCGTGGAATGATCGCTGGCAGGCGATCGCCGCGTCGTCCGATGATCGTCCGTACGACGTGAAGCTGCGCGAGCAGCTCGCGCTGGTCGCCGGTGAGCAGCTGCTCGCGTCGTCGTTTGGCGACGTGCTGCGGAACGCCGTCGATGACCGGCTCACGATCAAGGACGTGGCCGGTACCCTCACCGATGCGGACCGGGCGATGGTGCCCGACGTGGCCCCCACAGCGGATGCATTGCTCGAGCGGATCAGCGCGCTGGCCGGTGGACTCGAGCGGCTGCAGCGCGATATGCCCACCGATGGGCTGGGGGCGCTCGAGGCCCGCGTGGCGTCGGTGCAGGCCGAGCCCGTACAGGCCCCCGATCGCGAGCGCCGGTTGGCGCTGCTCACCCGTCAGCTCGCGTCGCTGCAGGAGCTCACCGGACGACGCGACGCGATGCAACGCCAGCTCGACAGCGCCTCGACCGCCCTGCGCACACTGCGGCTGGACATGGTGAAACTGCGCACGATGGGGGTGGGCGCGGCCATCGCGGATGTCACGCACGCCACGCAGGAAGCGCGCGCCCTGTCGCGCGACGTGGGCTACGCGATCAGCGCGGCGGAGGAGCTGCGGAAGCTGTAAGCCGTGCGCCTGCCCACTGCACGAGGCTTCGTCAGAATTCCCGCTCCTCGAGTTCCGCGACCAGCGTGCCGTGTCCGTGCCGTGTGGCGGCGTCGATGCCTTTCGCACAGGCTGCGCGGGCCTCGTCGTGTCGTCCGAGCGCGGACAGGGCGTCGGCGTACCGCAGCCAGCCATTCCCCTCGTCGTCATGTAGCGCGAGATAGGCGGCGAGTTCCTCTACGGCGTCGGCGTGCAGGCCGGCCTTGAGCAGTTCATTGGCCAGCCCGAAGCGGGCTAGCGGATTGCCGGGCTGTTTGGCCACCATGGCGCGCATCGTGGAGAGACGGTCGGTCATGAATCGGGTTGGGAGAGAGTGGGTGGTACCGCACGGAAGTCCGTGCACATCAGGACGTGAGCAATTCCGCGACGAGCGCGCCGAGCCGATCGGGGACCTCTTCCGGTGCGACGTGCGCCGTGCCCGCCAGCTCGCGAACCACGACACCGGCGGTGGTGGCCGTGCGCAGGTGGTCGGCCAGCCGTGCGGCCTGCACGGCGGGGACGAAGGGATCGGCCGGGGAGGTGACCAGCATCACCGGGCACTGGAGCGCCGCGGTGGCCAACGCCGATGCCGTATCGCCGCTCGAGGCGGCGAGCGCGTGGAGCTGCGCGGCGGCCGACGCGCGGCCGTCGCGGGTGCGGACGCTCATGAGGTACAGGTCGAGCGCGCGCGCGCCGATGTCGCGCTGGGCGTACCCCGGCAGCAGCGCGGTGTGGAGCGCCGACGCGAGCCACGGCGGGGGCAGCCGATGCCAGAGCGGCAGCAGCGTCGCGAGGCGGGCGACCCGCCGGTTCGGCGCGGTCTCGGCGCGTCCGCGTCCCACCAACGTGGGGCTGACCAGCATCAGCTGCGCGACGCGCGACGGGTGGGTGGCGGCGACCACCGTGGCGATGGCGGCCCCCATCCCATGACCGACCAGAGCGGCCCGGTGTACGCCAAGTACGTCAAGCAGTGCCACGGCCCGGGCGGCATGCGCCGCCACGGTCATCGGGAGGGAGCCGGCCGGATCGCTCCGGCCGTGCCCCAGCAAGTCGAGGACCAGCACCCGGTGCCCCTTTGGCAGGCGCGGGAGCACGTCCTGCCAGAGGTGTGAGGACAGGAACGCCCCATGGATCAGTACGATCGGTACGCCGGCCCCGCGCTCGCCGAACGCGTAACAGTACAGGCGGACGCCACCGACATCGACGAACTCGCCGCGCATCAGGGTCGGGGCACGGGGGACGCCGCAGAACGCGGACCGGGGAGGTACGAACGGGCATTCATGAGACTGCGTCAATCTCGGCCGCAGCAACCGACGCGGCAACCGACGCGGCAACCGACGCGGGAGCTGACACGGCGCTCAGCGTGAAAACAGCACGGGGGGTGCCGATCGGCACCCCCCGTGCTGCTCTGCTCACCTGCGTGGGGTCAGAGACCGCCGCGGCGTCCGCCCTGCGGCATCGCGGCGAGGTTCTCGTCGAACTTCTTCTTCTGTTCGTCGGTCAGAATCGCCTTGAGCGCATCGTTCCGCTCCGTGTTCATCTTCTGCATCGACTCGCGCATGGTCGCCATGTCGCCGCCGCCGCTGCGGGCCGCCTGCATCATTTCCTGCTGCTTCTCGCCGGCCTGCATCATCACCGTGTCGATTTTGGCGGACTGTGTGGCGGTGAGCGTGATGTCCTTGAACAGCTGCTCCTTCTGACGCGCCATCCGCTCGGCCGGCGTCCCCTGCATGCCGCCGCGGCCACCGCCACCACCGCCACCGCCGCCCTGGGCGTAGGCAGGGACAGAGACCGCGAGCGCCGCGGCCACAGCAATCATGCGAAGCGTATTCTTCATAAGAGTCCGGATCGGGGTGGGTCGTTCGGCACGGCGCACGGCGCGGTCGCGACGTCGGCGAGCCTCGGATAGTAGACGCAGCAGTGATGCAAAGTGTTAAGCCTCGTGTGTTATACGGTAGAGTTCGTCACTTGCTGTGTACCGTTCGTCCCTTCGCCTCTGGCGGAACCCGCCGGTCGAAGTGCAATTTGCACAGGTGACCCTTCCGACTTCGATGTCGCCGATGTCAGCGCCTGAGCCGCTTCCGGTCCCGCTGGACGCGCTGCTCCCGCTGCACCCGCCGGCGCCGGTGGTACCCCCGGCGCCTCCCGGTCCAGTCGCTGTCCCGATGAGTTGGCTGTACAAAACAGCGTCGTCATCGGTACAGTTTCGCGCCACGAAGGCGTTTTTTCCCAAAGCGGCGGCCGACGCTGGGTGGAGCAGGGTTCCCTACGGGAGCCGGCAGGGGTGGCACTTGCTGTTGATGCAGGACGGCGATGGCCAATGGCCGGGGGGGATGCTGACCGTCCCATCTGGTACCACGGTGGTCGGGGTCGGGACGATTCCGGCGTACCGGCGGCTGCTCGAACTGGGGTGGGATCCTGACAGCCCCGGGCTGAGTGCCACCAAGCGGCTGCTGTTCCGGCTGCTGGCCGAGGACGACGATCCGGCGTTTCTGGCGGAGATGATGCCCGCCACGTGGGACGACGACTTGATCCGGCGTGGCCGGTTGCTGTTGCGGGAGGCGGCCGCCGCGGCGTTGGCTCAGGCCGGCTACGAGAGCGATCCCCGACTGCGCGGCGCTGCGCGGCGTCTGGTGGACCGGGTCATGCCGTTCCTCAAGTCACCGCTGGCGCAGAAGCCGTGGATCCGGATCGGGAACCAGCACGTCCTGCCCCCCGAGGTGACGGCGCCGTCGTTCCATTTGCTGGTGATGCTGGCCTACATGCCGCAGTTCCGCAGCGAGCACCATGAGTTCATGGATCGGCTTTTCCGTTTCGTGATCCAGCCGTGGCCGCGCCAGCAGCCGATGCAGCAGGTGGGGCCGCATCTGCTCGAGCAGCCGCACCTGGTGCTCGGCGACCTGCTGCCGACGCGCAACGCCATGGATGCCGACATGGTATCCTCCCTGGGGTGGCTGGAGATCATGGCCCGGCTCGGCTTCCTCAAGCGGCATGACGGCTGGTGCAAGCTGCTCGACCGGTTGCTGGACGACCGCGACCGCAAGCAGATCTGGACGCCGCCGCGGTCGGTCGTGATGCCCGAGCACGTTCCCGTCTGGTCGTGGCCGTTGCTCCCGCTGTCCGATCCGGACTTCGGGGAAGCCTCGCTCGGGGCCTTTTCGGCCGATGTCACCTTCCGGCTGGCACTGGTCGCCCAGCTGTGCGGTCGGGAGATCGCGCTGGTCTAGCCTTCCCCGGCGGCCGGATCGATTAGCTTTCCTCTCACCACATGACTGCAATCGACCCTGACACGCTGATCGACGATACTACGTTCGCCGATCTGGGCCTCGCCCAACCTCTGCTCGCCGCGCTCGCTGATGCCGGCTATGAGCGTCCCACGCCGATCCAGCGCGATGCCATTCCGGTCGCGCTGAAGGGGCGTGACCTGATCGGTCTCGCCCAGACGGGCACCGGCAAGACGGCGAGCTTCACGCTGCCGATGGTGCATCGCCTGCTCGGTGGACCGCGCCGCACGCGCGTGCTGGTGCTCACGCCCACCCGGGAGCTGTGTCTCCAGGTTGAGGAGAGCGTCCGCAAGTACTCGAAGTACGCGCCGGTGGATGTGATCCCCGTGTTCGGTGGCGTCGGCTACGAGCCGCAGGAGCGCGCGTTGCGCAGCGGCGTGGATGTCGTCGTGGCGACTCCGGGACGCCTGCTCGATCACCTCGAGAAGCGCAACGTGGACTTCTCGTACCTCGAGACGCTGGTCCTCGATGAAGCGGACCGTATGCTCGACATGGGGTTCGCCCCGCAGCTCAACCGGATCGTGGAGCAGATCCCGAAGTATCGCCAGACGCTGCTCTTCAGCGCGACGATGCCGCCGGAAGTCGAAGCGTTGGCGCGCAAGTATCTCCGCAAGCCGGTGGTGGTGCAGCTGGGTCGTCGCTCGTCGGCCGCCACCACGGTCACGCACGCGGTGTACCCAGTGCCGCGGGGGCGCAAGAACGACCTGCTGGTGCATCTCCTCACCAAGGAGGCGCACGACTCCGTGCTCGTGTTTACGCGCACCAAAAGTGGCGCCGACCGCGTGGTGCAGGATCTGGAGCGGGCAGGCGTGAAGGCCGGCGCCATGCATGCCGACAAGTCGCAGCGCGAGCGGATGGCGGCGCTCGAGGATTTCAAGTCGGGTAAGCTGCGGGTGCTGGTGGCTACCGACATTGCGCAGCGCGGGCTCGATATTTCGGGGATCACGCACGTGATCAATTTCGATGTGCCGCAGCAGCCGGAAGACTACGTGCACCGGATCGGCCGTACTGGCCGCGCGGCGAGCACGGGTGACGCGTACACGTTTATGTCGGCGGAAGAAATCGGCATGGTGCGCACCATTGAGCGCACGATCGGTCAGGAGATTCCGCGCGTGAGCGTGCCGGGGTTCGACTTCGGCACCTGATCCGGCGACGCCGGTCAGTGCCGTTGCACGCGGCCGAGCCGTGAGACGGTGATGGTGTCGGCGTGGCCGCCGCGCGTGAGGATGACGCGCAGATTGGCCGCGCCCACGCCGAGCCCCGATGGGGCGTAGCTGAGGGAGTCGCGGCTGCTCTGTAATGTCAGCCCACCGCCATGAAAGTCGCCCGCGGCCAGCGTGTCGGCGGCCGCGTGGATCACCACGCGTGAGGTGGCGGCGTCGAAGCGGACCGCCGTGGGGGTGCCCGTGGCGATCGCATGATCGCGGGCGAGCGCCAGCAGGGCGGCCGTTTCCTGTGAGGCCATCGACACATCGAGCGCGGCCAAGAGTGATGCCCCCGAGGTGAGGGCGACAGCGGCCACACCGCTACAGAGCGCGAGCACGGCGAGCTGTTCGACGAGCGTGCTGCCGTGTCGGATGGCCGTACGCCGAGTGGGGTGCCGAGCAGGGGGCATGGTGGGTGAGTGAGCGGGAAGGGGGCTGCCGCGAGCGCATCGTCGCACGGGACGACAGTATCAGCCGGGTGTTGCCCGATCGTGTCATCCGAACGACGCCCCTCTCACCGCCGCACCGCACGGTGCGGCACCGGGCTGGCGATCCTCGCGAGCAGCCTCAGCGGCGGCGCCGGGGTGCGGATGCGTCCGCCAACGTTCTTCGTGCCTTGATGTCGTGACGATGCGATAGATTGCGGTGACCATCTTAACCCACCTGATCCATCTCTTCTGACATGCGGATTGCGATTTCCACCGGCGGCGGTGACGCCCCGGGCCTCAACGCGGTCATCCGGGCGGCGGTGCTTTCTGCCCGGACCCGTGGTTGGGACGTCCTCGGCATCAAGCGCGGCTTCGCCGGTCTTCTTGGGGAAGACGAAATTGTCCCCCTCACCGAGGACAGTGTGCGCGGGATCGCCAATCAGGGCGGCACGATCATCAAGACCACCAACCGCGGCAGTCCGTTCGCGTATCCGATCCAGCAGGCGGACGGCTCGTGGAAGAACATCGATCGCTCCGACGAACTGGTTGAGAACGCCCGCAACCTTGGCATCGAGGCGATCATATCCATCGGCGGCGACGGCTCGCTCAAGATTGCCTCGCAGCTGGCCGCCAAGGGTGTGCGCGTGGTGAGCGTCCCGAAGACGATCGACAATGACGTGCCGGGCACCGTCACAACCTTCGGCTTCGATACCGCCGTGAACACCG
>CANJOX010000034.1 GCA_947475795.1 Gemmatimonadota bacterium | reverse complement strand
GATGCCGATGACCCGCCGCGGGAGCGCGCTGCTCGAACTGCTCGTGGCGCTGCCAGTCGCCGCGCTGCTCGCGGCCGCGGCCGCCGCCATGCTGGTCGGCGTCTGGCGTCTTGCGCGTCGCGGGGACAGTCAACAAGCTGGCACGCGGGAACTCCGGCACGCCCATGCCGCGCTCGCCGCTGACGTGCGCCCACTCCGCGCGCGCGACCTGCGTGACGTGCGGGACACCGCCATCGAATTCGAGGCGGTGCTGGGCGTCGGGGTCGTCTGCGCCGCTCCAACGCGGGAGCGTATCGACCTCCTCGCCGCCGATCCGGACGATGCGGTGGGGCTCGCCTGGGCTGCGAGTGTGCAACCCGGCGACGTGGTCACCCTCTGGCACGCCGACCCGTCCGGCGCGCTCCGGCCCGTCAACCACGCCACACCGCTCGCCGGGCTCTCGTGGAGCAGCGCGTGTGGCGGTGCCCCATGGACCGCCGCCCGGGCAGATCGCCGCGCCGTTCTGATCTCGCTGGCGGTAGCCAGCCCACAGGTTGGAATGATCGGCGCTCCCGCCACGGTGCGGCGACGGGTCCGGTACAGCCTCTACCGCAGCGGTGGATCCTGGTTCCTCGGCCGGCGCAGCGTGACTGGCGGCCGCTGGGACACCGTGCAGCCCGTGGCGGGACCGCTGCTCTCCCCCGCCCAGGGCGGGATGGCCGTGCAGGTGCTCGACCACCGCGGCGAGCCGGCGGTGCATCTCGAAGAGACTGCGGTGCTACGGATCACGTTGCGCCTGCACCAGTCCCCGGTGGGGAACGCTGCGCCCCGACCGGACTCGGCAACCATGGACATCGCGCTACGGGGAGAGCATGCGCAACCGGATCGCTAGGGCAAGACGCCACGGATTCGTCCTGCCGTATGTGGTGGTGGTCACGCTGCTGGTCAGCATCCTGTCGTTGGGGGCCGTGACCGTGGCGTGGCGAGGCCACCGCGCCGCCCGCCTCGGTGCCGGCGGCGTACGCGCGCAGCTCGCCGCCGACGAGGGGCTCGCCCTCCAGCTCGATCGCTGGCCACGCGACAGCCTCGCCGCGTTGCCGCTTGGGCATACGCTCCGTACGACCGTCGTGACGGCGATCGGCGACCCCGTTCGCAGCGACATCACGCGCACCCATCCGCTCATCGCCTGGACGCGCGCGCGGGTCCTGCTTGACCGGATCGGCACGCCGGGAGCTGTGCGGCGGGTCGTCCAGCGCGTCGTCTGGCTCGATCCACCGGCCGTGCCGCTCCCCGCCGCGCTGAGCGTCCTGGGCACTGCGCGCGGGCAGGGGCAGAGCGAGATATCCGGGGCCGATCTCCCGTCCAGCACGGACGACTGTGGCACCCCGCGCGATAGTGTATCGGTGGCGGCGTTGATGGCAACGGCCCTCACCGAGGGGCCGACGGCGACGTGGGAGCGCCGTCCGGCGTGGCACGCCCCCGCCGACATCGCGGCCCTGCGCACACAGTTCGAGCGGGCGTGGCCTGTACTGGTCGCCGCGAGCCGGGTTGTGCCGCGCGACAGCACGCCAGCGACCGTCGGGCCGTTACCCGGCTGGCACAGCCTGCTGCTCGTCGGTACCCCCGTGACAACGCAGGGGCCGGCACGCTGGCGTGGGCTGCTGGGCATCGCCGGCGACCTCATCGTGCGCGATGCGTTGGAGGTGGACGGCCTGCTGGTGGTACGGGGGCACCTCGATGTGCGTGCCGGGGCGTTGCGCGTGCGCGGCGCGGTCCTCGTGGCCCCACCGCGCGCCGCCATGATACCACCTGAGGGCGAACGGGCCGCCGCCGAGCTCGGCGGGAACACCGCCGTGCACTACGATCGGTGTGCGGTGCAGATGGCGCTTGCCACGGTCGCGGAACCCCGAGCGGTCCCGTTCCTCAGCTGGCTGGCGCCGCCGCCCTGAACGGATGTCGGTTATAATGGCCCAGTACGGAAAGCACGGCTGGAGGCCGAGACTGTCACGATGTGGGCAGTTGGGCCAACTCCTCCCCTAGGGGACAGCGTTACCTCGTGAGGAGCCGGTCGTTAGAAGAGAGACATGTCCGGTCATCGCAGGTCAGTCTGTCCCTCCGGTGCAGCTGGTCGCCGGGCGGCGGCGAATTCATCACCAGTGCAACCCCATTATCCATGGCGCTCTTCGGCCGAAAGAAAATCACCATCGGACTCGACGTCGGTTCCGGGCTCGTGAAAGCGGTGGTCATCGACCACAGCGGTCCGTCGCCGGAGCTGGTGAAGGTTGTGATTACGCCGCTCACCGACACGGCGATCGTGGAGGGTGAGGTCATGGATCCCGGTCTGGTGACGGACGCGATCCGGCAGACCCTCGAAGCCACGGGCGTCAAGACGAAGAGCTTGGTGACCGCCGTCGGCGGACGCGACGTGATCGTCAAGAAAATCTCGATCGAGCGGGTGAAGGAAGCGCAGGCGCGCGAGTTGATGCGCTGGGAGGCGGAGCAGCACGTGCCGTTCGACATGGATTCGGTCGAGCTCGACTTCCAGATTCTCGATCCCGACGGCGACGGCCTCGACATGAGCGTGCTGCTCGTCGCGGCCAAGCGCGAACTCGTCGAGTCGAAGCGTGCGCTGCTTGAGGATGCCGGCTTCCCACCGTCGGTCATCGACGTCGATGCCTTCGCCTTGCACAATGCATTCGAGGCGAACTATCCGGACGCGATGCGTGGCACGGTGGCGCTGATCAACATCGGCAACGAGCAGACCAATCTCAACATTCTCGATGATGGCGTCCCCATCCTGACGCGGGATCTGGCGCTGGGCACGCGCCGTTTCCGCGAGGATATGCAGCGTGAACACGGGCTGGGCGTCGATGACGCCGAGGATCTGCTGCGTGGTTTCGATCGCTCGCCGATGCTTGATAGCACTGTCGCGATGCGCGGCGAAGAACTCGCCGTCGGGATCGAGCGCGCGGCCACGTTCCTCGCCACGGCGTCGCGGAGTTTGGGCCAGCTCCGCGCGGTGTACGCCTGCGGTGGTGGCGCGCGCGTGCCGGGACTCGTGGAATGGCTGTCGAGCCGCCTGCACCTCCCTGTGCAGCCCGCCAATGCGCTGGCCCGGATTACGGTGCGGGATGGGGCGCTGGAGTTTCTGTCCACCGACGAGGTCGCACCGCTGCTGATGTTGCCGGTGGGTCTTGCGCTTCGCGTTGCGGCCTAAGGAACACGACCATGATGCTTCAGATCAATCTCCTTCCCGGCACCAAGAAGACGTCGCGCAGCACGGCTGGACGCACGCTGTCGATCGGAAGCTTCGGGGCGGGCATCCGTGATCCGTGGCTGCTGGGCGCCGCCGGCGCCGTGGTGATTGCGGTGGCCGCCGTGGGCCTGCTCTTCACGGCGCAGAACGCGCGCGCCGGCGAGGTGGCGGAACAACTCGATCGTGCCGTGCGCGATTCCACGCGATACGCCAAGGTGCTTGCCGCCCGTCGCCGGCTGACGGCCGAGCGCGACTCGGTGATGCGCCAGCTGCAGATCATTCGGACCATCGATGAGAACCGCTTCAACTGGGCGCACATTCTCGATGAAGTCAGTCGCGCGTTGCCGGCCTACACGTGGCTGACCACCCTCGAGCAGACCAGCAAGCCCCCGCTGCCTCCGGGAATTGACACGCTGGCCGCCCCCGTTGTGCCCACCCGGGCCGGTGAAAACACCGCGGCGGTCACGCCAGACTCCATTGAGGTGCACCCGCCGCTCACGTTTCGACTGGTCGGTCAGACGGTCGACATTCAGGCGCTCACGATGTTCATGCGTCAGATGGAGAGCTCGCCGTTCATCCAGCGCGTGGCGTTGAGCAAGTCGGAGATCGTGATTGTCGACGGCAAGGATGTCACGCAGTTCGAGTTGTCGGCGGAGTACGAAGTGCCGCCGCCAGGGGTGGTTCGCACATCGCCCCTCGTCGTCCCCGTGCGCTGAGACACGACACCCATGGCCATCCTCCCACAAAACCAGCGCGACCAAGTCAAGCTGCTGATCGGCTTGGCGGCGCTTGCCCTCGCTGCTGTGTACTACCTCTACCCGTACTCCGCGCGTGAGACGCAGCTCGAAGACGACCGCACGCATGTGGCCGCGCTCGAGGAGGCGAATCAGCGGGCCGCGCGTGAGTTCGCCTCCGGTAGCATCGAGACGCTGCGTGCGCAGGCGGCGGAGAATCGCTCCGCACTCCTCGTCATGCGCCGTCTGGTACCCACGGGCAACGAAGTGCCGGCGCTCCTGGAAGAGATCAGCACCGCCGCGCGCCGCGCCGGACTCGACGTGGGCAGTGTGACGCCGGAGCCCGTAATCGTCGGCGGTAATTTCGATACCTATCGCTACACCGTCACCATCATCGGCGGCTATCACCAGTTCGGCGAATTCCTCGCGAACGTGGGGTCGCTCGCGCGCATCGTGGCCCCGGTGAATTTCTCGATCATCACCGGACCTGGGCTCGGTGCTGCCAGGGGCGTGGTCAAGACGTCGGAGAAGGACGCGCTCGCCGCGACGATCACGCTGCAAACCTACGTCGAGAAAACCGCACCGCCTCGCGCCCGCGCAAAGGAGCGTACGTCATGAAACGGCTGACCATGACGATCGCGCTCTGGACCGTCAGCACCGCCGCGGTGTCGGCCGCCGCCCAGCAGCCCCCGCGCCCGGCGGCAATGCCCACGGAAATCATCCTTCAGCGCGAAGCGTTCGTGTACAACGGCGGTGGGCGCCGCGATCCATACAAGTCCCTCATGACCAGCAGCGACGTCCGTCCGCTCCTGAGTGATCTGCGCCTCACGGCCGTTGCGTTCGACCCGGTCGGGAACAACTCCGTCGCCATCCTGCGCGACACGTTTTCGAAGCAGCAGTACCGCATCCGCGTCGGCCAGCAGCTCGGGCGTTTGCGCGTGGCGGCGATCCGTCAAAGGGCCGTGCAGTTCACCATCGAAGAATTCGGATTCAACCGGCAGGAAACGCTGCCACTCAGCAGCGACACGACGAAAGTGAGGAACCCATGATGGGACCGACGACCCTTGCAGTGATCTCCGCTCTCCTGGCACCTGGCGCGTTCGCGCCGGCGGGATACGCGGCCCCTTCGGCCCCTCTGGCCGTTACCTCACCTGCCGACGCCCCGACCCGAGGGCGTGTCCTCGGCGTCGCCGTGGCCCCGGCATCGGCCGGCGCCGATGTCGTGCTGGCACTCGATTCCGGCGTGACCCTCACGCACTTCACGCTCGATACGCCGTCGCGCATCGTGATCGATCTCGGCGGAGCCAGTCTGGCCGTCAAGTCCGGCTACGACGGCAAGACGCGCGGGCCCGTGCGCAACCTGCGCCTGTCGCAGTACCGCCCCGATACCGTGCGCCTGGTGATCGATCTCGACGAGCACCACCGCTACACCGTCGTGCGCGATGGCGGGCAGGTCCGCATTGCGCTCCAGGCGCCGACCGTCGCCTTCGCCCCGTGGGGGTCGACGCCCACCGGTGATGTGCTGTGGTCGCAGGCCGCGGCTGGCCGGCTCGACCAGCCGGCCGTCATTCCGGCCGTGGCTGCCCCGCTTGACTCGGTACGCACCAAGCCGGTCGCGGAGGTTCGCGTCACCGAAACGCCGGTCGACGTGGTGCCGGCCCCGGCGCCGGTCGTGATCGATGAGCCGATCAATGCGCCGCTCACCGCGCGCACGCCGGCCACGGTCGCCTCGATGGCGGCGGCGCGCCGCCAGCAGCAGAAGCCGCGGATTACGGTGAGCTACGACGGGACGAATATCCGCGATGTGATCGCGGCGTTCGCCACCTTCTCGGGGCGCACCATCGTCGTCGGCAAGGACGTCGAGGGCAACGTGACGGCCGATATCGCCGACAAGCCGTGGGATGTCGCGCTGCAGGCCATCCTGCAGGCGCAGGGCTTGGCGGCGACCGAGGATGCCAGCGGCATCATCACGGTTGACAGCTATCGCAATCTCGCCACGAATCAGGCGCTCGAGCCGCTCGTGACCCAGATCGTCGACATCAATTACTCGAAGGCGGTCGTCCTGCGCGGTACCGTCCAGCAGCTGCTGGCCCGTGACTGCACCGGTCTGACCACGATGGCCACCGGCCGCGACATGGGCATGCCGATGAACCAGACCGGCGGCGGTGCTGGACAGCAGGATCAGACG
This sequence comes from Gemmatimonadota bacterium, assembly GCA_947475795.1. The sequence continues at coordinate 8,552 of CANJOX010000034.1, read as the reverse complement.
GCGGGCCAGGGGTGTGTGGTCCGTGGATCGGTGGCCGCCGACAGCGCTACGAACAAGCTCATCATTACTGAGGTGCCGTCGCGGCTTCCGGAAATCGTGTCTCGCATTCAGCAGCTCGACATCCGTACGCCGCAGGTCGCGATCAAGGCCAAGATCATCTTCGTCAATCGTACCGGCATTCAGGATATCGGCCTCGCCTACGATCTCGGCACCGGGAACAAGCAGTTCTTCCAGCAACTCGTGCCGCGCACTGATCCCAATACCCTTACGGCGGTCGATACCGACGGCGACGGCGTGCCCGATGCGACGGGCGGCGGCAAGGCCTACGAAGGACCGGCACGCATCGCGCTGGGCGGCAATGCGCTCGCCGGCATCGCCAACGCCAACAACGCCATCAAGCCGAACGCGCTCAACCTGATCTACAGCACCGCGCTGGGTCGGTACCAGCTCACGGCGTTTCTCAACGCGCTGCAGACCTCGTCGCTGGCCGATGTGCAGTCGGAGCCGAGCATCACGATCCTGAACAATCGCAGCGCCGAGATCTTTGTTGGTCAGGAAATCCCGATCCGTGTGATCGATGCCAGCGCGGGCGGGCAGGGCGGTGGGCAGGGAGGCGGTGGCGGTGGTGGCGGCGGTGGCGGTGGGCAGGGACAACCGAATGCGGCGGCCTTTTTCCCCCGCGCCACCGTGTCCAAGGAAGAGGCGGGCATCAAGCTGTCCGTGACGCCGCAGATCACCAACAACCGCATGGTGCTGCTCAACATCAAGGCCGAGAACTCGAGCGCCGAAATCGCGGCGACTGATGTGGGCGTGATCTTCAACCGCCAGCGCGCGGAGTCGCAGGTGCTCGTGGCTGACGGCGAAGCCGCCGTCATCGGCGGCCTCACGGTCACGGAGACCAATCGCTTCCGCAGCGGGATCCCCGTGCTCATGAACCTGCCGTTTATCGGTCGCCTGTTCTCGCAGAACTCCAAGAACGAGACCAAGCGCGATCTGCTCATTCTGGTCACGCCGCACATTCTGGATGATGGCGCGATCCCGCCGAGCCGCTGACGCGACGAGGACTCAGATACCCATGTCCGAATTCATCCCCGGCCGCACTCCGGTGCGGCCCGCACCTCGCCCCGCCCGACCGGTCGCGCTCGCGGCCCTGGTCGCACTCGTCGCCCTTGGCGCGTGCAGCGGTGACGAAGTGATCGACCCGCCGTTCAAGGATACGATCGTGCCGCGCGTGCAGGTGGCGAAGGGCAACGCGGTGGCGGACACGCTGCTGTCCATGACCGTCACCGCCACCGACAACATCGGCCTCAAGCGCGTCCGCGTGCTGCTCGCCGGTGGTGTCAGCGCCACGTACGACACCGTGATGACCAGCGCGGTGACGTCGCTGACGGTGAACGTCAACATCCGCGTGCCCAGCAACGCGCCGATCGGGTCCACCGTCAATGCCCGTGCGGTCGCCATCGATGGCGCCGGCAATCTGTCCGATACGTCGCGCCTGGCGCTCACGGTCGGCAATCTCGAGCCGCCGCAGGCGATCGTCACCAGCCCAGTCACCGGATCGCCGGTGGTCTCCGGCAAGTCGTTGGTGATTTCGCTGTCCGGCAAGGCCCGGTATAAGGTGCGCACGCTCGGGTACCAGCTGTCCGGTGCCTACGTGCGACAGGATTCCGTCTCGTTCGGCAACCCCCTGCGCGATTCCATCGCCGTCCTCGACACGCTGGTGGTGCCGGATACGGTCAAGGGGCAGCTCATCACGGTCACGCCGTTTGTGACCGACTCGCTCAACCAGCGTGTGCTGGGCACGGCCGTGCAGTATGCGGTGCAAAGTCCGGCGAACGCGACCACCGTGCCGGTGGTGCGCACCGGTGTTGCGGCGCGGCTCGAGGTCACCGACACGGTGTTCGTCGAGGCCACCGACCCCGTCGGCATTGCGGTGCTGGGGTATGAAGTGCGCGCTCTCACCGGTCAGCTCATCGCCACCGACTCCGTCACCTCGACCGGCGGATTCTCGACGCTCGTGCGCACCTTCCGCACGCGGGTCCCGGTGACCGTGTTCCCGACCACGGTGACCGTGACGGGATTTGCCCGGAATGCAAACGGCCGTCGTGACGTGGCTCGCTTCACGTCGGGGGCGCTGCGCCTCGACACCGTGGCCGTGGTGGCTGGGTACACCAGCCCGCTGCCCAGCGGTGGACAGGTGGCCGATGCCTTCTACTTCCCGCGCACCGATCGGATCTATCTGTCGAACATCGAGCGGAACTGGCTCGAGGTCTATAACCTCGCCGACTCCACCTTCCGCGCGCCGATCGCCGTGGGCTCCCGCCCGTGGGGCATCGCACCGTGGCCGCGCACCCGCGACGGCGTCATGGGCGATACACTCCTGGTCGCGAACTCCGGGGGGACCAACATCAGCTACGTGGACCTGCGGAGCGGCACCAGCGGCCGCGAAGTGTTCCGGTACGCCTTGCCCAACATCGTGGCGTACAGCATCACGACGGTGCGTTCGCAGACCTCCGATGCGCTGATCACGCAGCGCACCGTGTACGACTTCAGCGACCGTCCGCAGTACATCGCGGCCACCTGCAGCGGTGGGACCGCCCCGGCCTCGCCCTGCGAGGACGTGATCGCCGTGTACTCGACCACGCCCACGCCCGGGCAGAGCACGCCGTTCCCGAATCAGGGGACGATCCGCTGGGAGAATCTGTCGCAGCGCACGTCGCACTTCTTCTTCGAGCAGGCCATCGGGCAGAGTGAGGGGCGCTCCGACACCCTCGAGGTGCAGCGGTTCGCGGCGGCGGGCGTCGGCAGTGATTCCATTTTGGTGCCGTACAAGCAAAACGTGTCGAATGGCAGCGGCGGGACGTTCCCCTACTCGGTGGTCGTCCGCCTCGACAAGTTGGCGTTCCGCGATACCACCTACGTCCGTGGATCGGGCAACTTCCGCCGCGCCGTGTTCGGCGAGGGCGGGCCTGTGCTGGGCAGCCGGGCGCTGAGCTACGACGCCACGGCGGGCTTCGACATCACCCCGCCCACGCCGGTCGTGGACCGCGGAATCTCGCGGCCGCTCGACGTGACGGACTTCGTGGCGAACACCTTCTCCCGCGTGCAGGGCGTCGGCATCAACTTCGACGGCGAACTCAACGCGGTGAAGGGCGATTCCACGTACCTGTTCGACCGCACCCTCCGTCTGCAGGGGATCCTGCAGTCGCGCCCCGGCGTGGGTGGGCTCGATCTGCACCCGCTCAACACCGGCGTGAATTCCACCCCGCTCCGGACGCGACTTGCTTTCGTCGCCTCCAGTGAGCCGGTCATCGACGTGTTCGACACGTACTGCTACCGCAAGATCGCGTCGGTGCCGATTCGGGATCCCATCATCGGACCAGTCCGGGCCACGGTTCGTCCCAATGGCCAGCTCGTGCTGGTCGGAGCCACCATCCGCGGCGTGACCGTGGTGGCGCTCCCCGACAGCTTCACGACGACCTGCCAGTAAGGCACGGCCTGTCTGCCCAACGCGCGGTGTGCACGGCCCCGGAGCAATCGCTCCGGGGCCGTGCGGCGTTTCCGGCTCCGCGCCGGCTCGAGCCCGCTGCCGAGGCAGCGGCGTTGCCGTGCGCCGCTCCCCTCGCGCTGCGCGCCACCATACGTTGCCACAGCCTACGTTCCAACACGTTTGGCGGATCTCCCGTCGATCTCCCGTCGCCAGCCCTGTCTCCCATGCTCCGCTTCACTACGGCCGGCGAATCGCACGGACCGGCGCTCGTCTCGATTCTCGAGGGGATGCCGGCCGGGGTGCCGCTGCTCGCCGCCGATGTCGATACCGATCTGGCCCGCCGGCAGCAGGGGTACGGGCGTGGACGCCGCATGCAGATCGAGACCGATCACATCGAGTGGCTCTCCGGAGTGCGCGCCGGTGAGACACTGGGGTCGCCGGTGGCGATGCTCATCCGGAACAGCGACTGGAAGAACTGGCTCGAGATCATGGATCCGGCACCGCGCGACGGAGACGCCGACGGGCCGCGGAAGCGCCACGTGACGCGCGTCCGGCCGGGGCACGCGGACCTCACCGGTCTGCTCAAATACGACCGGAGCGACGCGCGCGACATTCTCGAGCGTGCCTCCGCCCGCGAGACGACCGCGCGCGTGGCCGCCGGGGCGGTGTGCCGCGTCCTGCTGCGCGAGTTGGGGATTCGGGTCGGTTCGCACCTCGTGCACCTGGGCGGGGTCGATGCGGCCCGCCCTGCCGCTCTGCCGGACGACCTTAACGCGGCGGCCGACGCCTCACCGCTGCGCACCCTCGATGCGGACGCTGAAGCCGCCATGATCGCGCGGATCGATGCCGCCAAGAAAGAGGGCAACACGCTGGGCGGCATCTGTGAAGTCGTGGTCACCGGCCTGCCCGTGGGACTCGGTTCGCACGTCTCCTGGGACCGGCGACTCGACGGGCGGCTCGGCCAGGCGATGCTCTCCATTCCGGCCGTGAAAGGGGTCGAGATCGGGCTCGGTTTCGAAACGGCCCGTCGAACGGGCGCTGAGGTGCACGACGAAATCGAGGCTGCTCCCGGCAGTACCCGGACCGGTCACGTGCGTCGGCGCTCCAACCGGGCAGGTGGCACCGAGGGGGGGATGACGACGGGCGAGCCGCTGGTGATTCGCGTGGCCATGAAGCCGATTTCCACGCTGATGCGCCCTCTGGGGACGGTGGACACCGCCACCGGAGAGCACGCCGTGGCGGTCGCGGAGCGCAGCGATGTCACCGCCGTGCCGGCGATGGGTGTGATCGCCGAAGCCATGGCGGCCTTTGTCGTGGCCGATGCCCTGTTGGAGAAGTGCGGTGGCGACTCGATGGCGGAAGTCCGGCGCAATCTCGAGGGATATCTCGCCCGTCTGGATGAGCGCGTCGGGTGAGCGAGCCAATGGGTTGGCAGATTGATGGCCACCTCGTGCTGGTCGGGCTGCCCGGGTCGGGCAAGTCCACCGTGGGGCGTGCCGTGGCCAAACGTCTCTCGCGCCCATTCCTCGATTTCGATGCGGAGATCGAGAAGCGCGAGGGGATATCCGTGGCGCGCCTGTTCGCCGAACGCGGTGAATCTGAATTCCGGAAACTGGAGTGCGACCTGACCCGTGAGTTGGCGGCGGCGCCCCCCATGGTGTTGGCACCGGGGGGCGGGTGGGTGACGAATCCGGAGATCATGGCCCTGTTCCGGCCGCCGGGGCGTATCATTCACCTGCAGATTTCCCCCGCTGAGGCTATACGCCGGCTGTCCCGCTCCCGGGTGGTCCGCCCGTTGCTGGCGCAGGCGGACCCGGCCGTGGCGATGCAGGCGCTCTGGGAACGCCGATCCGGACTCTACGCCCAGGCCGACGCGGTGGTAAACGTGGAAGGCATTGATTCACAACGACTTATAGATTCCTTGGTGGCGCTTGCCCACGACGGGACTCTGGGGATAGGTTAGGCGATGGATGATCGATGGATCCCTGTCATCGATGAATTGCGCGAACGGTTCGCCGCCGACACGGATGTCGTGGAGGTCGAGGCGTACCTGTCGTCGCAGGGGTATGACCGGCGACAGATTGGTGAGATCCTGTCTCTACTTTTTCGCGATACTGCATCGCCCCGCGGGATGGGCGGTGTTCTGATGGCGCGCCAGGCACCGCTCCGCGTTCAGGGGCCGCATGAGCGCGGACGGTTCTCCGCCGAGGCCTGGGGCTACCTGGTGCAGTTGGGTGGCTCCGGAGCGGTGAATCTCAACGACTTTGAGCAGTTGGTGGAGCGCGCGCTGGTCCATGTCGACGGTCGCATCAGTCTGGCAGATATCCGCGGGATCGCGGAGGATGTCGGGTTCGATGATGGCGCGATGGATGGCGAGCGTTCCCGGGTACACTGATCTGATGCCAATCAAGAAGGGCACGACCGCGGCGGGTTCCGGCGTGGCGAAGAAAGCGGTCAAAAAGGCCGTAAAAAAGGCTGTCAAGAAGGCTGTCACGAAGGCCGCGAAACCGGCTGACGCGACGGCGTCGAAGTTGGCGGTCCCGAAACCGGCGGCAAAATCCGCGACCAAAAAGGTCGCGAAAAAGGCCGTCGCGAAAACATCGGCCACCGCGGCGGCGAAGAAGGCCGCCGGGACCAAGGCGCGGGCCCGCACGCGCGTGGCCGACGTCGCCGGTGACGACGAACCCGCGCCGGCCGGTGGCACCGCGCTCGTGATCGTCGAGTCGCCGGCCAAGGCCAAGACCATCGGCAAGTACCTCGGCCGCGGCTACACCGTGCGCGCCACCGTCGGGCACGTGCGCGATCTGCCGGCGAAAAAGCTCGGCATCGACATTGAGCACGGCTTCGCGCCCGACTACGTGACCATCGAGGGTAAGGAAGACATCCTCACCGATCTGAAAAAGATCGCGAAGGGCGCCCGCGAAATCTTCATCGCCACCGACCCTGACCGCGAAGGTGAGGCGATCGGCTGGCACGTCGAGCAGTACTTCACGCAGCCGCCCCGGTACGCCGTCACCGCCCCGATCCGGCGGGTCATGTTCCACGAGATCACCAAGGACAAGGTCCAGCAGTCCATGGCGAACCCGATGGACATCGACAATAAAAAGGTCGATGCCCAGCAGGCACGCCGCGTCCTCGATCGTCTCGTCGGCTACAAGGCCAGCCCGGTCCTGTGGAAGACGGTCAAGAAGGGACTCTCCGCCGGACGCGTCCAGACGGTGGCCCTGCGCATCATCGTGGAGCGTGAGCGAGAGATCCGTGCGTTCACGCCCGTCGAGTACTGGAGCATCGCCGCCGACCTCCAGAAGGGCACGCAACCCTTCTCGGCCAAGCTGCACCAGATCGACGGCAACAAGCCGGAGATCAGCACCGCCGAGCAGGCCGAGCGCATTCTCGCCGACCTCAAGGGCCGCACGCAGTTCACCGTCACCGAGGTCAAGCGGCGCGAGAAGCGGAAAAACCCAGCCGCGCCGTTCACCACGTCCACGCTGCAGCAGGAAGCGGCGAAGAAGCTGGGCTTCGGCTCCAAGCGTACGATGCGGCTCGCGCAGGACCTCTACGAAGGCATCGACGTGGGCGGCGACGAAGGTCCCGTCGGTCTCATCACGTACATGCGAACCGATTCCTCGCGCGTCTCGGAGACCGCCGCCGGTGCCGCGCGTGACTGGCTCACGCAGGAATATGGCGACGCGTATCTGGCCGCCGGGATGCAGCTGTACCCCAGCGGTAAGGCGAACGCGCAGGACGCGCACGAAGGCGTGCGTCCCACCGATCCCACCCGCCGCCCGGACGATCGCCTCGCGAAGAAGCTCACCGCGGATCAGTTCAAGCTGTATGAGCTGATCTGGAAGCGGTTCATGGCCTCACAGATGGCGCCCGCCGTGTTCGATACCACCACGGTGGATTTCGACATCCCGGCCAACAGCCGCGCCTACCTGTTCCGCGCCACCGGCTCCGTCATCAAGTTCGACGGATTCCTCACGCTGTATCGCGAAGCGCGCGAAGAGGGTGACGCCAAGGCGCTGGAGGACGAGCAGGCGCTGCCGTTCCTCGAGCTCGCCGAGTCGGTGCCCGTCAAGGCTATCACACCCACGCAGCACTTCACGGCGCCACCGCCGCGTTTCTCCGAGGCGTCGCTGGTCAAGGAGCTCGAGCGTCTGGGCATCGGCCGCCCGTCCACGTATGCCTCGATCATTTCAGTGCTGGCTGAACGGCGCTACGTGTCGCTCGAGCAGCGCCGCTTCTTCCCCACGCCGCTTGGGGAGACGGTCGAGAAGGTGATGGTCAAGAAATTCCCCGACATCTTCAACGTGCAGTTCACGGCGCAGATGGAAGGGGAACTCGACAAGATCGCCGACGGCGAACTGAGCTGGGTCCGTGCCCTCACCGACTTCTGGACGCCGTTTCAGGCCACGCTCAACGACAACGATCTGGACGCCCTGATCGGCGAAGCCTACGATTTGTCTGCGCTCGCCACCGAGAAGTGCCCCGACTGCGGCGGCAAGCTCGTCGCCAAGGGCGGCTTTTTCGGTCCCTTCGTGGCCTGTGAGAATCACCCGAAGGCGTGCAAGTACACGCGCCCGATCAAGGGTGAGAAGAAGCCGGCCGAGCTCACGAAGTACATGTGCCAGGAGTGTGGCGAAGCGATGGTGGTGCGCCACGGTCGGTCTGGCGATTTCCTGGGGTGCTCCAAGTTCCCCAAGTGTCGCGGCACGCGCTCGATGCCCACCGGGGTGCAGTGCCCCAAGGACGGCGGCGAGATCGCGGAGCGTCGCAGCAAGAAGCGGGGCAAGGCGTTCTACGGCTGCGAGAACTACCCGAACTGCGATTTCGTGGTCTGGGACAAGCCGGTGGCGGACACGTGCCCGGAGTGCGGGTACGTCGGGGCCGAGGCCAAGAGCAACAAGACCCGCGGCGCGTTCCGGAAGTGCCTCAAGTGCGCGAACGAGTGGGATGTGCCGAGCCCGGACGAAGCCGAGTTGGTGGCCGAAGTGGCCTGACGGTTCGCGTTAAGTTGGATCGTGGAACGGTCGCACGGGCTTTTTGCCTGGTGCGACCGTTT
>CANJOX010000033.1 GCA_947475795.1 Gemmatimonadota bacterium | reverse complement strand
TGCTGCGCGCCATCCGGCACGGCACAACCTGGTGCTACGGCGCCTTTGCGTTCCTGGTCGCGCTGATCGTGCTCGGCCACTACCACATGGCGTACTTCCTGTTGCTGGCGCTGGGGCTGTGGGCGCTGTACCTCGCGTTTCTCGACGCTGAGCGGCCGGCCGGTCTCAATCCGTGGAAGGCCCTAGGCTTCTCGGCGCTGGCCGTGGCCGTGGGCGCGGGCATCACGGCGTTACAGGTAATGCCGTTCTTGGATTACATCCCGTTTTCGCCGCGCGCGGAGGGTGGTCCGGACACCGGCTGGGAATTCGCAACCAGCTACGCCCTGCCGCCGTCGGAAGTGTTCACGCTGCTGCTGCCGCAGTTCAACGGGGTGCTCGATCAGTACTGGGGACGGAACCCGATCAAGTTCCACACCGAGTACATGGGCTTCCTGCCGCTGGCGCTCGCGGCGCTGGCGCTGGGTGACAAGGCGCATCGCCGGTTCGTGATCGCGTTCGGTGTCGGGGCGCTGTTCTTCCTCATGCTGTCGTTCGCCGGCTACACGCCGTTCTACCGGCCGTTCTACGAGCTGCTGCCGCTGGTCAAGAAGATCCGCGCCATGGGGATGGTGTTCTATCTGCCCGCCTTCATGCTGTGTGTGCTGGCCGGTGTGGGACTCGATCGCCTGCTGGCCCGTCGTGTGCCGATGCGGACGGTGCTGCTGGTGACCGGTGCTGCCGGCGTGTTTGCGCTGCTTGGTGCCGTGGGTGGGTTGCAGGGGCTCGCCCAGGCGATCGCGATTCCCGAGCGTCTGGATGCCGTGGCGGCCAACGCGCCGTATCTCCAGAGCGGCGCGCTGCGCCTGCTGGTGTTCGTGGTGCTGGGCGGTGGCGTGTTGTGGGCCGTGACCGCCGGTCGCCTGCCGGTGCGGATCGCCACCGCGGCGTTGCTCGTGATCGTCGGGCTCGATCTCTGGAGCGTCGACAAGCAGTTCTACACCTTCTCGCCGCGCGCCAGCACACTGTTTGCCGACGATGCGGTCACGACCTACCTGCGCAAGGCACCGGCGCCGTATCGCGTCATCGACGCCGGCAACAGCTACGGGCAGTCGATTCTCATGGCCTACCGCATTCCGAGCGCGCTGGGCTATCACGGGCTCCAGCTGCGGCGCTACAACGAACTGGCCGGGGCGCAGGAAGGATTCCGCAGCCTGCTCACACCGCAGCTGTTCGACCTGCTGGCGGTGCGGTACCTCATTCTCCCCGATTCGCAGCCGGTGCCGGGCTTCCATCAGGTGGTCGGCCCGTCGCCCACCGCCTTTGGCACCACGGCCGCGCTGTACGAGAACGATGCGGTGCCGGCGTACGCGCGCGTGCTGCCGGTGTCGGCCAAACTCAGCGACGCGCAGGTGCTCGCCACGGTGGTCGATCCACGCTTTCCGCGCAGCGCGGTCGCGCTGCTGCCGGACACCTCCACCGCGACCTCGCCGGCCGCCGTGCCGCCGTTCCCCGCGCCGCGGGTGCAGGCGGCGGTGACCGAGTGGAGCGCCGGACGCATGCGCATCGCGCTCACGGGCGCGGAGCCGGCCATGAGCCAGCTGCTGGTGTCGGAGAACTGGTATCCCGACTGGCACGCCGAAGTGGACGGCAAGCCGGGCGTGGTGCGCCGCGCCGATCACACGCTGATCAGCGTGGACCTGCCGCCGGGGGCGAAGGAGGTGCGGTTGTGGTTTGCATCGGCCACGTACGCGCGCGGCAAGGTGGTGAGCCTCGTGTCGCTGCTGCTGGCCGCCGCGATGCTGTTGGTGCCGTTGTTCCTGACCACTATCGGCACGAAGAAGACCGCGTAACCCGCGCGGTGCACGGGGGCGGCTGACGATTTACTGCCGCCCGCCCATCGCGCTGCCCATGCGCACGGGGACGTCGGCCGCCCAGTCCGCGGCAAACGCGATCTGATGGGGTGGGAAGAGCATGACCACGGTGGAGCCGAGCAGGAAGCGTCCCATCTCGTCACCCTGGGCGAGGTGGATGTTTTGGTCGGTGTAGTGCCACTCGCGCACCGTGCCGGGGCGCGGCGGGTTCACGATGCCGTGCCACACGGTGGCCATGCTCCCTACGATGGTGGCGCCCACCAGCACCATTACGAACGGGCCGTGCGCCCCCTCGAACACGCACACCACGCGTTCGTTGCGCGCGAAGAGCCCCGGCACGCCGCGCGCGGTGGTGGGATTCACCGAGAACAGATCGCCCGGCACGTGGATCATGCGCACCAGACGCCCGTCGCAGGGCATGTGAATGCGATGATAGTCCTTGGGGCTTAGATAGATCGTGGCGAACGCGCCGTTCGTGTACGGCGCGGCGAGTGACGCGTCGCCTCCCACCAGCGCCGTGGTGGAGTACGAGTGCCCCTTGGCCTGCAGCACCTGATCGCCGGTGATCGGGCCCAGCTGGCTGATGGCGCCGTCCACCGGACAGAGGTACGCCGCCGACGCCAACGGCCGCGCGCCGGGCTTGAGCGCCCGCGTAAAAAAGTCGTTGAAGGTCGCGTAGCGCGTGATATCCGGCTCGGCGGCCTCGCTCATGGCTACGCCGTACTTGGCCACGAACCAGCGGATCACCGACGTGGTCACGCGGCCGCGCGGCGCGGAGGCGAAGGCGCCCGCGAGCGAGGTGAGGGCCTGCTTGGGGAGCAGGTACTGGAACAGCACGAAGAGAGGCGGCGACACGCGTCAGAATGTAACGTAGAGTCATGCGTTCCCCGCCTCCCCCGCGCCATCGTGCGCGCCGCCGTACCGCCCTGATCGTCACGCAGGCCGCGGTCGCCGCCCTCCTGTTGTCCCGGCCCCTCGCGGCCCAGACGATCACCGGCCACGTCACCGACGATCGCACCCAGCGACCGGCCGTCGCGTACGTGGTCCGTCTCGTGCAAGCCACCGACACCGGACTGGCCGTGCTCGGACAGACCACCACCGACGCGTCGGGGACCTTCTCCGTGGTGGCGCCCACCGCCGGCCGCTATCTGCTCACGTTCGGGCGCACCCCACCGCGGGTGCAGCGGGTGGGTGTGGAGGTCGAGGCTGGTGATTCGGTCATCGTGCGCGAGTTCCCGCTGCCGATTCAGCGGGAGTCGGACTTCCGGCCGTATTTCGACGTGGACGTGGACAGCACGGGCTGGCTCGAGCCACGCGCACCGGTGATTCCGTATCCGGACGCCCGGCGACAGGCCGGCGAACCCGGGTCGGTGTTCGCGATGTTCGTGGTGGATACCGTCGGGCGGGCCGAGCAGCACAGCGTGCGGCTGTTCGCCGGGACGCACGCCGACTTTCCGGCGGTGACCGGTCAATGGCTGGCGGCGCAGCGATTCCGCATTCCGCGCGTGGCCGGGGTGGCGGTCCGCCGTCAGGTGTGCCTGCCGGTGGTGTTCACGCCCCACGCGCCCCGCGGGCAGACGCGCATCACGCCCCCCGCGGTGCCCCCCAGTGGGCTGGCGGTCTCGGCCCGCGCGCTCTGCACCCGCGCCCTCCAGAACAACGGCATCATGACGGTGTCCGCCGACCCCCCTCCTTCGCTCTAGGTCCGCCGCATGCGCCACGCTCGTCGGCCGGCCGTCCGGCTGCGACTCCGAATGTTTCAGCGGCTCGTGCTGCTGTTCCTGGCGCTCGCGCCGGTCCTGCTCGCGCCGGCGGCGTTGCCCGCGCAGGGCCGCGTCATCGTGGACACCATCCGCTCGCGGGCGTTGCAGGGCAACCGCATTGGTGACACGCCGAACCGCGAAGTGTTCGTGTACACGCCGCCCAGTTACGACCGCACGCCCAACCGCCGCTTTCCGGTGCTGTATCTGCTGCACGGCTTCACGTCGCAGCCGCGCGAGTGGCTGGATGGCACGTATCAGGGGCTCGACCTGCAGCAGACGATGGACAGTCTCTGGCGCGTCGATGCCGGCGAGTTTCTGGTAGTGATGCCCAACGCGGACAACGCGATGGGGGGCGGGTTCTACGTGAACTCGGCGGCGTTCGGCAAGTGGGACGACTTTGTGTCGCAGGAGTTGGTCCAGTACATCGATGCGCGGTATCGCACGCGCACCGATCGCGCGTCGCGTGGATTGGCGGGTCAATCGATGGGCGGCTTTGGCGCGCTGTATCTCGCGCAGACGCACGCCAACGTGTTCGGCACCGTGTATGCCATGAGTCCGTGCTGCACCGGCCTGATCGGAGAGCTCGCCCCCGACAGCGACGTGTGGCCGTACGTGCGCGATTCCACAACCGTACCACCACCGGCGTTGGCCGGCCGCGTGCGGATCGCGCGGGCGATGACGGCCGCGTTCGGGGCGCCACACGACCAGCCCGGCGCGTGGTCGACGTTTCTGCCGCTCGATCTGTTGGCCAAGGATGCGGCCGGGATGCGTCGCAGCTGCGCGGTGGTCATCGAATACGGACTCGATGACGCCATCGCCAGCGTGTCGTTGGGGGCGCGTGCGTTCGCCGACGCGCTGGCCCGGGCGAAGATTCCGTACCGGCTCGATGCGTTCGCCGGTGGACACACCGACCGCACGCGACAGCGGTTCGAGCAGCGCGTGCTGCCGTTTTTCGCCCAGCAATTCTCCGGGGCGGCACCGAACGGGAACTGCACGCCGTAGGCTCGACCCGTCCTCTTCACTACGCCCCTTCAACGTACAGAGCGATCATGAAAGCCATCGTGATTGGGTCCGGCATTGCCGGACTCAGTGCCGCGATCGCCCTGCGAAAGGCTGGCCTTCAGGTGGTCCTGTATGAGCGAGCGCCGGTGCTCACCGAAGTCGGTGCCGGGATCAGTCTGTGGGCCAACGCGCTGCGGGCCCTCGATACCATCGGCGCGGGGACGGCCGTTCGGGAACGGCTGCAACCACTGCGCGTGAGCGAGTTTCGAGGCGACGAAGGGCGCACGATCGCGGCGTCGTTTCCTGCCTCGACGCTGGAGGCCGCGCTGGGGTACCAACCGGTCCTCGGGATGATCCATCGGGCGGAATTGGTAGACGCACTGGCCAGTTGCCTACCGGCTGGCACGGCACGCTATGGCTTCGACGTCACGGCGGTTCGCGATGCGGGCATGCACGTGGAAGTCACCTTCGCCAACGGCCATCGCGATGTGGCGGACCTGGTGATCGGAGCTGACGGCATCCACTCGAAGATTCGAGCGCTCCTTGGCGACGCCTCACCGCCGCGCTACGCGGGCTATACATGCGTTCGCGGTGTCACCGCGATGCCATCTGGTATGGAGCCAGGGTATCTGGCCGAATGGTGGGGCCGAGGAAATCGCGTCGGCATCACCACCTTACGCGAGCGACGCGTCTACTGGTGGGCCACGATCAACGCGTCCCGTACACAGCCTATCGATGACATGCGCGCGTGGCTGTCCGAGCGCTTCGGTGGCTGGGCCGATCCCGTCCCCGAGCTGATTTCGACCACCCCAGACGGCGCATTCCTGCAAAACGATATCGTCGATCGCCCGCCCACAATGCAGTGGTATCGAGGTCGCTGTCTGCTTGTGGGAGACGCCGCGCATCCGACCACCCCCAATCTCGGGCAGGGTGGATGCCTCGCCATCGAAGACGCGGCGTGCTTGTGGCAGCTGTTCGCACAATCACGCACGTTGGACGAGATCTTTTCGGCGTTCGTGGCGCGCCGCTACGCCAGAACCACCGCCATCACTCGCGATTCCGCTCGACTCGGGCGCATCGGGCAGTGGAGCGGCCGGACGGCATGCTGGTGGCGCGATGCGATCACCAGGCGAATCCTTCCGCTCATTGGTGTTCAGGAACTGCTCAAGCACGCCCGACATGAGGAGTGAATGCTCGGGGAACCGAGGCGCCAGCCGTGTCGAGTTGCGCGCTCAAGCAGGGGACCCGTCCGCATCCTATGGCGCGACGCGCGATTCCAATGCAACGTACCTAGGCCGCAGGATCAACCCGGTTGGCGCGCTGTCTCTCCGGCGGTGGCACACTGCACGTCCGCCCAGGTCATCATGAACGGCCCTTCGACATCACCCGCGACATCGCATCCACCGGCGGACGCCGAACGCGCCGCGTCCGGCCGTCCGCTGGCATTTCATGTCATGGCGAAGCCGTCGGGGGCCATCTGCAATCTGGATTGCGCGTACTGCTTCTTCCTGTCGAAGGAACTGTTGTACCCCGGTGCGCGCTTCCGTATGGCCGACGATCTGTTGCGCGTGTATATCCAGCAGCTGATCGCGGCGCATGCGGGGGTCGCCGAGGTGACGTTCGCCTGGCAGGGCGGCGAGCCGACGAGCATGGGACTCGAGTTCTTCGAACGCGTCATCGCGCTGCAGCACGAGTACGCGCGCCCCGGGCAGCGCGTGACGAATACCCTGCAGACGAACGGCACGCTGCTGACCGATGCGTGGGGCGCCTTCCTGCGGGCGAACGACGTGCTCGTGGGAATCTCCATCGACGGTCCGCGCGAGATCCACGATCGCTATCGCGTTGACAAGGGGGGAAAGCCCACCTTCGATCGCGTCATGACCGGGCTCGATGTGCTCGTGCGCCACGGCGTGCGGTGGAACGTGCTGACCACCGTGCACGCAGCCAATGGTGATCGCGGGCGCGACGTGTACGTCTTTCTACGTGATGTGCTCGGGGCGACCTTCGTGCAGTTCATCCCGATCGTGGAACGTGGGACCGACGAGACGTTGCCGCTCGTCGAGCGAGGTTGGGGCGGCGACGCGAACGGGCGCCCGCTCTACACGCAGGCGGGCTCGCTGGTCACCGACCGATCGATCGGCCCGGCGCAGTACGGGCGTTTCCTCGTCGACGTGTTCGAGGAGTGGGTGCGACGCGACATCGGTACGGTGTATGTGCAGCCGTTCGATGACGCGCTGGGCCGCTGGTGCGATGAGCCGGGCGGCATGTGCGTGCACTCCAGCACGTGTGGCACCAACGTCGCCCTCGAGCACAACGGTGACGTGTACTCCTGTGATCACTACGTCGAGCCGGCGTACCTGCTGGGCAACATTCGCCAGCTCCCGATTCTCGACCTCGTCGCATCGGCGCCGCAACGGAAGTTCGGCCGCGACAAGCTCGACACGTTGACGCGCTATTGTCTCGCGTGCGATGTGCGCTTCGCCTGTCATGGCGGATGTCCGAAGGATCGCTTCGCCACGTCGCCGGATGGCGAAGCCAACCAGCACTACCTCTGCGCCAGCTACCAGCTGTTCTTTCGTCACGTGCGCGAACCCATGGAGGAGATGGCCATGCTGCTGCAAGCCAATCGGGCGCCAGCCGAGTTGATGGCGGCATACGGCGCAGAAGACGCCGGGCGCAATGGGCACGACCCGTGCAGTTGCGGCAACGGCGCGCTGTGGGCCCAGTGTCATGGACAGCCGCTGACCACGTGGGGAGCCCCAGCATGAGTCAAACCAGACGCGAATTCCTGCGCACCACTGCGCTCGCCAGTGTCGGCGGCGCGATCGCGCTGTCGCCGAGGGACGCCCGGTCGGCTGAACCCGTCGATGGTCCGCGCTCGCCGGCCGCGCGAAAGAAGAACGTCCTGTTCTTGGTGTTCGATGACATGCGTCCCGCACTCGGCTGCTACGGTCATCCGCTCGTCAAATCGCCGCACATCGATCGGCTGGCGAAGACCGGCATGGTGTTTGAACGGACCTACTGCCAGCAGGCCGTCTGCGCACCGTCCCGCGCCAGCATGCTGACCGGACGTCGACCGGATACGACGAAGATTTACGACTTGGAAACGCACATCCGGACCACGATGCCGGATGTCGTCACGCTGCAGCAGCACTTCCGGAGCAACGGTTATTTCACCGAGGGCATCGGCAAGGTCAATCACCCCCGGCTCGAGGACGCGCCGTCGTACAGCGTGCCGCACCGCAATGCGGAGGGTGGCAACTGGGTGACGCCGGAGAATCTGAAGCTGCAGAAGGAAGGCGGCAAAGTGGCCGGAGACACCTACGACTCGGAGCCGAGCGGCCCGCGCACGATGCGGGCCAAGGCCTTCGAGTCTGCGGATCTGCCCGATGATGCGTTTATCGACGGCAAGATGACGCAGATGGCGATCGAATCACTCGGTCGCGTCGCGCCGCGCGCCACGGCCGCTTCGGCGAGCGAACGCCAGCCGTTCTTTCTCAGTCTCGGGTTTCGTAAGCCGCATCTCCCGTTCTCGGCTCCGTCGCAGTACTGGGCCTTGTACGATCGCGCCACGATTCCGCTGCCGTATCCGAAAACGCCCACGAACGTGCCGGATGTCGCGCTGGTCAACTGGCTCGAGTTGCGCACCTTCAGCGGCATTCCCGATACCGGTCCGTGTAGCGACGACATGACGCGTGAGCTCATTCACGCGTACTACGCCTGCATGAGCTTTGTCGACGCTCAAGTCGGCCGGATTCTGGCGGAGCTGGATCGACTCGATCTACGCAAGGACACGATCATCGTGCTCTGGTCCGATCACGGCGTAAAGCTCGGCGAGCACGGGATGTGGAGTAAGCACACGAATTTCGAGCCGGATACGCACGTGCCGCTGATTATCGCCGATCCGGATTACGCCGCGGGCTCGCGGACGCGGGCGCTCGCCGAGTCGGTCGATCTGTACCCGACGCTGGCGGAGTTGTGCGGTCTTCCGCCGGTCGAAGGACTGGAAGGCACGAGCCTCGTACCGCTGATGGTCGATCCGACGCGACGCTGGAAGTCGGCGGCGTTCAGTCAGTACCCGCGACCCGGCAACGTCATGGGGTATTCGATGCGCACCGATCGGTACCGCTACAACGAGTGGGTAGACCGCGCGACGCGCGAGGTGAAAGCGCGCGAGCTGTACGACATGACGAATGATCCGGAGTGTCGCGTCAATCTCGCGCCCAACGCCGATCAGGCCGCGCTCATTGCACAGCTGCACGGGCAGCTTACGGCGGGGTGGCAGGCCGCGAGGCCCTAGGGTCGGCACGCACTCGATCTCGTCCGAGGCGGAACCGCTACGAGTGGATGCGGACCTGGATCGAAATGTCGGAGATCGCGGATCTGCGGGCGCTCCTCGCCTCCGACGAGGCGCGGCACGTCAGTGCTCAGGAAATCGCCGTGGACGGCACGGCCGAGTGGAAGGAATCGGACGGCCCGCCCTCGTGCTCACCGAACCACTCCAGCGCCTCGCGCCACAGGGGCTCGGCGCGTGGCCGGAAGTAGCCCATGTGGCCGATCGGCCCGAGCCCGCTTCGCACCGGGTCGATGTCCACCGCCCGCCACGGCGTGCCTCGATAGCCGGCCATGAAGGCGTCCCGCGAGGCTGGTGGCGCCCACCGGTCGTCGAGCGCCGTGGCCGCGGTGATCGGCGTGGTCACCTGCGCGAACTGCGCCGCCACATGGCCCATGGCCGGATCGTCAAAGAAGTAGCGCGGGAATCGGCACCAGCGCTTCCAGTCGCAGTAGACGCCCAGCGGCAGGTCTTCGCCCATCCCGAGCCGGCTCCACGCCAGGTAGCCATGGGCGCGCACCACCAGCGGTCCCAACACGTGCCAGAGCAGCAGCACGCGCGCGCGCTCTGCGCGCGGCATCCAGCCGTGCCATCCCGCCCCTGCCGCGAACGCATAGAACCGCGCCACGCGCGCGTGGTTGGGCAACAGCCCGAACGCATGCCCGCCAAACGAATGCCCCACCATGAACAGCGGGACGGCCGAGTCGCTCATCAGGTCGACGGCCGCCGCCAGATCATGGTGCGCCCAGTCGAGGTATTCCATGTGAAAGCCCTTCAGCGTGCCGGGGCGCGACAGCCCGACGCCACGATAGTCGAGCGTGAGCGTCGTGTACCCCTGCGCCGCGGCGTACTGCGCAAAACCGCGATAGAAGCGCTGGGGGACGCCGGTGGCGCCGGCCACGATGAGATGGCCGCGGGGCGCCCCAGCCGCGACATAGCGCTGCGCCGTGAGCGGGTACCCGTCGCGCGCGGCGAGCGAAAGGCGCTCGCCGGTGGCCGTGTCCGGAATCGGGGTGCCGTCCATAGGCGCAAGTATACAGACCGGTCAGTCTCGTGGAACCCACACGGGCGCCGTACTTTGGTCCCATCTGCGCTCTTTCGCGTCCGACGCCCGCACCCCGCCACATGCGCCCTCGCCGTCGCTCTGTTGCCGCCACCTGCGCTGCCGTGGCCAGCATCCTGCTGGCCAGCCGCCTCGCCGCTCAGACACCCACCACGCCGCCAACGCGGCCGATCGCCTTCACCACCACTGAAGGCACGTGGGTCTCGCTCGATGTCACCCGCGATGGCCGCGCGCTCGTGTTCGAGCTGCTGGGTGACATCTACCGGGTGCCGGTCGACGGTGGAAAGGCCGCGCCGCTGATTACCGGCCGCGCCTTTCAGTCGCAACCACGGCTCTCGCCCGACGGCTCTCTGCTCGTCTTCATCAGCGACGAAACCGGCTCCGACAACGTCTGGATCGCCTCCGCCGACGGCCGCAACGCGCGCGCGGTGACGCGGCTTCCGCGCGTCGGCATGCTGTCGCCGGCCTGGGCCACCGATGGGCGGTCCATTGTCGTGACGGTGACTGATCCGCATGGCGCCCGCACCGCGGAACTCTGGCGCTACGACGTCGCCAGCGGTGAGGGCACACGACTCGTGCCCAACAGCAATGGCCCGGCGCAACCGCTGGTCTCGGCACCGGCGCCGGGCCCGTACAGCGCGTGGCCCACCCCCGATGGCGCGAGCCTGTTGTTCACCGCGGTTACGCCGCGCCCGTACGGCAGCCGCAACGGCGCCACGAGCGCGCTCCTGCGTGTCCCCGTGAGTGGCGGGGCCGCCGAACCGGTCGTGGTGGAGGGGCTGCCGGCCATGAAGCCCATGCTCTCCCCCGACGGCAGCACGCTCGTGTACGGCACCGTGCGCGAAGGGAAAACCGGCCTCCGCGTGCGCACGCTCGCCACCGGCGCCGAGCGCTGGCTCGCGTACCCCGTGGACCGCAATCAGCTCGAGGCACGCGCCTCGCGCGATGTGCTCCCCAACACCGCCTTCTCCCCCGATGGCCGCTGGCTGTACGCGGCCTATGGCGGCAAGCTCCACCGGTTGGGGGTGCACGACGGCAGCGATACCGTGATCCCGTTCTCCGTCGATGTCGCGCTGGACGTGACCCCCACGCTGCACTTCCCACAGCGGCTCGCCACCGGCCCCGTTCGCACACGCCGTGTGCAACAGCAGGCCACCGCCCCCAATGGACAGGTCGCCTTTTCGTCGCTGGGACGCATCTGGATTGCCAACGCCACCGGCGCACCGCGCCGGCTCACCAGCACGCCACGGGCCCGGGAGTTCATGCCCGCGTGGTCACCCGACAGTCGGTGGGTGGCCTTCGTGACGTGGGACGAAAACGGCGGCGCCCTGTGGAAAGCGCGCACCGACGGTCGCGAGGCGCCGGTGCGTCTC
The DNA here is from genome assembly GCA_947475795.1 of Gemmatimonadota bacterium. Next base: position 3,461 of record CANJOX010000033.1, on the reverse strand, counting down.
ACCACCGCGCCCGCGTGGTGGGCCGAGCCCACGTGGACGCCGGATGGTCGCACGATCATCGCCAGCACCGCGCCACTGCGTGCCACGCTGATGGCGCCCCCGGGCGCGCTCCCCCCGGACGCCAAGCGCGCCGAGGTCCCGGCGAGCGGAGGCCCCGTGCGCATCACCGGACCGGCGCCTCGGCCAACGGCTGCGGCGCCGACGGTCGGGGCACCACTCCCCGTGCCGGCCACGTCCGCCGCCATGCCGCGCCCGTTCGAGGTGGCGCTGCCACGCGCGATCACGACCGGCACCATCGTGCTGCGCGGTGCGACGGTCATCACCATGCGTGGCACCGACGTGCTGCGCGATGCCGACGTGATCGTCACTGACGGGCGTATCGCGAGCGTGGGCGCACGGAGTGCGACGCCCACTCCGGCCGGCGCCACCGTGATCGACGTGAACGGCAAGTACATCGTGCCCGGGTTCATCGACATCCACGCGCATTGGGGCGGTGGTGGCACGCTGCTGCAGCCCGAGTCCACCAACGGCTTCGCCAACCTCGCGATGGGGATCACCACCATCCGCGACCCGCAGGTCACGCCGGACATCTTCGATCTCGCCAACCTCGTGGAGGTGGACGGTGTGCCGAGTCCACGGGTCTTCTCCACCGGCCCCGGCATCGGCGCCGGCACCAACTTCCAGTCACTCGACGACGCGCGTCGCCTGTTGCGCATGTACCGCGACGACTACGGCACGGTGTATCTCAAGTCGTATCAGACCGGCACGCGTCAGCAGCGACAGTGGCTGGTAGAAGCCGCGCGCGAGCTCGGACTCATGCCGACCACGGAAGGAGGCGCCGATGGCAAAGAGGATCTGACGCACATCATCGACGGCTTCAGCGGGCTCGAACATGCGATCCCGGAAGCCCCCATCCACGATGACATCGTGCAACTGATGGCGCGCACTGGCATCACCAACACGCCCACGCTCGTGGTGGCGTTCGGCGGGGCACTGCCGATTTATCGGTTGCTCGCCGAGGAACGGCCGCACGAGGATCCACGCATCAACCGTTGGTTCCCCGATGGGGCGCTCTTTCAGCGAACCTCCACGCGCTTGCTCTGGTTTCCGCCGGAAGAGTTCAACGAGCGCGAAGCGGCGGCGGGCGCGGTGGATGTCCTGCGCGCCGGTGGCCACATCGGACTGGGCGGGCACGGTGAAGTGCAGGGGCTCTCCAATCACTGGGAGATGGGACTGCTCGCCGATGGCGGTATGTCACCGCACGAAGTCCTGCGCGTGGCCACGATCGAAGGCGCGCGCGCGATCGGACTCGATGCTGACCTGGGATCGCTTGAATCCGGCAAGGTCGCCGATCTGGTGGTGCTCGACGCGAATCCGCTGCAGTCCATTCGTAACAGCCGCGCCATCGCGTACGTCATGAAGGGCGGCACGCTGTATCGCAGCAGCACGCTGGAACGCGTCTGGCCCAACCCGGCTCCACTCACGCTGCCCTGGTCGCTGCGCCGTGAGCCACTGCCGTCGGCGGCCGCGCTGGACACGCTCGTGCGCCGCACGATGGAAACTGCCCGCATCCCCGGACTCGCGATCGCCGTGGTGCGGCGCGGCGAGGTGGTGGTGTCCCGTGGTTTCGGTGTGGCCGAACTGGAGAACCGTACGCCCGTCACCGATGCCACGATGTTTCAATCGGGTTCGCTGGGCAAACAGTTCACCGCGGCCGGTGTGCTGTCGCTGGTCGAGGACGACAAGATCGCGCTCGACAGCTCCGTGCGGCTCTATCTCCCCGAGGTACCGGCCAGCTGGCAGCCCATCACGATTCGGCATCTGCTCAGTCATCGCGGCGGTGTTCCTGACTACACCAGCGATCGGTTCGATTATCGCAAGGATTACACCGACGCCGAGTTGATTGCGATGGCGTCGGCGTTGCCGCTTGAATTTCCCGCGGGGACGCGCTGGAATTACTCCAACACCGGCTACGTGTTGCTGGGCATCATCGTGACGCGCGTGACGGGGCGTCCGTACGACGAGTTTCTGCGCGAGCGGATCTTCACGCCGGCGGGGATGCCGACCATTCGCGTGATCACCGAAGCCGATGTCGTGCCGAACCGCGCCCACGGCTACTTGCCCACCCCCTCGGGGTGGGAACATGCTGCATGGGTCGCGCCACGACTGAATACCACCGCCGATGGCTCGATGCTCCTTTCCATTCGCGACCTCATCGCGTGGAATGAGGTGGTGCGTACGCGGCGACTGTTGCGTCCGGACAGCTGGACGCTGATGCTCTCGGCCAGCCGCTTGCCCACTGGCCGCGACTATCCGTACGCTCTTGGCTGGTTCCTGGGCGAGGCCGGCGGACATCCCATGCAGGAACACGGGGGCACGTGGCAGGGATTCGTGTCGCAGTACACGCGCTTCCCCGATCAGGATCTGGCCGTGATGGTGCTCTCGAATGCGCGCGCGATGGCACCGGCCACGCTGGCGATGCAGGTGGCCGCGCTGTATGACTCAGCGCTGGTGCCCACGCCGCCACCGAGCGCTGCCATTCCCGATCGCGAGCCGCAGGTCACGGCCACCGTGCAGGCCATCCTCACGCGCGTCGCCGCCGGATCGCTGGTGCTCGACGATTTTGAAGTCGTGCGCCAAACGATCTTCCCGCGCATGCGGGCCGCCCTCACCGCGACCGTGCAGGGGAAAGGCCCGCTCACGCGTCTCGAGCTGCTGGCGCGCCGCGAGATCGGTGACGATGTCGAACGCCAGTACTTCGCGTGGTTCGGCCCGCAGCGCTTCCGCGTGCTCGTCACCCTGGGGCCACTTGGCAAGTTGACCGCACTGCGTATTTCGCCGGAGCAGCCGTGAACCGCGCACGCGTTGGTGGCCGAACATTCGCCGCGCTGCTGGTTGCGCTGAGTGCGGCCTGTCGCCCGGCAGCGCCGGCGTACGATCTGCTGCTCACCGGTGGCACCGTGATCGATGGCACCGGCGCCCCGCGCCGTGTGGCGGATGTGGCCATCCGCGGCGATCGCATCGTGGCCATCGGCGCCTCACTCCCGCGTCGTGGCGCCGCGCGCGTGGTCAACGCGAGCGGACAGATCGTGTCGCCGGGATTCTGGGACAATCATGCCCATCTCGTTACCCTCGCGGATCATGGGCTGGCCGAGAATTTCGTACGGCAGGGGATCACCACCGTGCTCGCGCCGCTGCATTCGCAGGATCAACCGTTCCCGATGGATCCGTATCGGGCGCAGGTCAAAATCGCGCCGAATGTCGGGCTCTTCGCGGGGCACACCTGGATCCGGAAGCGCGTCATGGGTCTCGCCGATCGCGCGCCCACCACGGCGGAATTGTCGTGGATGCGCGCGTTGGTGGACTCCGCCATGACACAGGGCGCCCTCGGGCTCTCCACGGGGCTGGAGTACGTACCGGCTAACTACGCGAACGTCGACGAGGTGGCATCGCTCGCTGCG
>CANJOX010000032.1 GCA_947475795.1 Gemmatimonadota bacterium | reverse complement strand
GGCGGGGCCCGCCGACTTCACGGGCTTGCCACGCTCGTCGAGCATGGCGCGCACGCGGCCGGAGTAGATGCCGCAGATGTAATCGTCGCCGACCTTGAGCGTGCCGTTCTGCACGAGGACGGTTGCAACCGGTCCCTTGCCCTGGTCGAGCTGTGCTTCGACCACCGACCCAACCGCGCGACGCGACGGATTGGCCTTGAGCTCAAGAATGTCCGCCTGCAGGAGGATCTGATCGAGCAGTTCGTCGACGCCGGTTCCCTTCTTGGCCGAGATCTCGGAATGCAGCACCGTTCCGCCGAAGTCTTCGAGGACGACTTCGTGCTGCAGCAGGTCCTGCTTCACCTTGGCGATCTGCGCCGTGGGAAGATCGACCTTATTGATGGCGATGATGATGGGCACGCCGGCGCTCTTCGCATGCGAGATCGCTTCGACGGTTTGCGGCATCACCTGGTCGTCGGCGGCAATCACGATGACGACGATGTCGGTGACCTGCGCACCACGGGCACGCATCGCGGTAAACGCTTCGTGGCCGGGGGTATCGAGGAACGTGATGGTGCGCTTGTTGGCGACCTCCACGTGATAGGCGCCGATGTGCTGGGTGATGCCGCCGGCTTCGCCCGCGACCACATTGGCCTTGCGGATGTAGTCGAGCAGCGACGTCTTACCGTGGTCGACGTGACCCATGATGGTGACGACGGGCGGTCGCGGCCGGAGGTCTTCCGGCGCGTCCGCGACCTGCTCTTCCTGCAGATCGGCGGCGTAGTCGCTTTCCTTGACGGCCTGGAAGCCGAACTCACCAGCGATGAGTTCGATCTGATCGAAGTCGAGCCGCTGATTGATCGTGACCATGAGGCCCAGCGTCTTGAACGCGAAGCCGACGATCTGCGTGGCCGAGACGCCGAGGATCTGGGCGAGCTCGGACACGGTGATGAATTCGTTGACGCGGACGGTTTTGCGTTCTTTCTCCGCCGCGGCGACGCGCTGCTCTTCCATCTCGGCGCGCATGTCGGCGCCGAACCGGCGTCCACCACGGCCGCGCGTGGGCGCGCCGCGCATGGCGGTCATCGTCTTCGTGATGTTGGCGGAGACGGCTTCCTGGTCGACCGCACCGCGCTTGCCCTTTTTGCCCCGACGCTGCTGGCTCTGGGCACTGGCCGCCATGCCGCCACCCTGCGGCTGCTGGCTCCCCTGCTGGCCGCCCTGTCCAGGCTGGCCACCGGGGCCACCCTGCGGACCGCCCGGACGACGATCATCGCGACGCTGACCCTGACCGAGGCCACCGCCGGGGGCGGCAGAGGCAATGGGACGGGCGCCGCCAAAGTTGGGCGCACCACCCATGCGACCGGGGCGCGGGGCCCCAGGCACCACGGGACGTGGGCGCGGACGATCTGCGGGCAGCGTAATCGGCGGCACCGGCGTGGCCGCGGCCGGCACGATGGCCGACGGCGTGGCCGTCACGGCTGGCACAGCAGCCGGCGCGGTGACCGGCGCGACGGCGACCGGCGCAACGGCGACCGGGGCGACGGCGACCGGCGCAACGGGTTCCGAGGCGACGACAGGTCGCGCGACGGGCGGCGCCGACCGAGGCGCTTCGACGACGTCACGCACCACCGGCGGGACCACCGGTGCCGGCGCGACGTGCTCGATGACGGGGCGAACCACGGCGGGCTCGACGGTCGGTTCCGACGGGCGTACCACAGGTGCTGCGACCGGTGCGATTTCGACCGGCGCCTGAGCCGTGGGCGGCGGCGTCACCGACGCGACGGGCACGGCGACGGGCACGGCCACGATGTCGGGGATCACGGGGGCCCGGGGCGCTTCGACCGGAGCCGGCGCCGTCTCGACCTCGTGCTCGTGTTCGTGTTCATCTCCCGCGTGGGCATCGACGTCCGCCGCGCGGCGGCGGCGAACGGCGGGTGCCGGCGCTTCGGTCTCCACAGGGGCGACCGGCGTATCGGCCGCCGCTGCGGCACCGGTACGACGGCGCCGCGGGGCGGCCGCCGGGGCGGGCTGCGCCTTTTCGGCGCGCACGCGCTTCTCGCGCTCCCAGCGGGCGCGGATGCGGGAAACCTGATCGTCGGTCAGCAGCGACAAATGGCTGCGGACCGGAACGTCCATCTGGCGCAGCAGCCCGATCACCTCGTCAGCCGAGATGCCGAACTCACCCGCCATGTCATGCACACGAAGCTTGCTCAACCCGTCCTCCTAACGCGAAACGCGCGTCGCGTCGCCCGCCGGGGTTGCCCCGGCCACGGCGCCACGGATACCGCGCGCCAGCGCTTGATCTACGATCCCGATCGCTGCAGTCGTCTCACGCCCGACCGCACCGCCCAGCTCGGCCGCAGTCGGCCACTCCAACGTTTCGATGCGCCGGGCCCGAAGGACCGGCACGACCTTCTCGAGCGAATGCCGCGAGACATCACTCGCGACGATCGCCAGTACCACCTTTCCTTTGCCAGCTTCGATGGCGACGCGTTCCGCGCCGACCACGATGAGGCGACCGCGCGCACCGAGCCCGACCAGTCCGAGCACCTTTCGGCGCACCGTGTCGTCGAGCGTGGGGAGCGCGCGATCCAACTCCGTCACGCGTTCGTGTTCCCCGCGTCCGCGTCGTCTTCCATCGTGAGCTCGTCGATGAGGGCGATGATACGATCCGCCTCTTCGGGAGCGATGCCGGGCAAGCGCAAGAGATCGTCCCGATTGAGATCGAAGATATCGTTCAGGGTGTGATATCCGGCTTCGGCCAGCACGGCGACCGTGCCGATTTCGAGCCCTTCGAGCTCGTTCAACGGGATGTCTGCCGCTTCTTCTTCCGGCAGCGGCTGGAACAGCGGCCCTTCGCCACCCTTCTCGATCCATTCCCGGCTCGAGTAGAGATCGATCTTCCAGCCCGTCAATTCGGAGGCCAGTCGCACGTTCTGGCCGTTCCGGCCGATCGCGAGCGACAGCTGGTCTTCGTCGACCACCGCCTGAATGGTGCGTGACGCCGAATCCGAGAACACCCGGGCCACCTTGGCCGGCGCGAGCGCGAGCTTGGCAAACCGCTCCGGGTCCGGCGACCAGGGCACGATATCGATGCGCTCGCCGCCCAACTCGTTGACGACCGCCTGAACGCGCGCGCCCTTGAGGCCGACGCAGGCGCCGACCGGATCGACCGCGTCGTCACGTGAGGTGACGGCGATCTTGGTGCGGCTCCCCACTTCGCGGGCCGCCGCCTTGATCTCGACGATCCCCTGCTGGATCTCGGGCACTTCGAGCTTGAAGAGCGCCTGCACGAACAGTGCGTCGGAGCGGCTGAGAATCAGTCGCGGTCCCTTGGGCGTGTCTTCCACGCGCTTGAGGACGGCCCGCACCGGTTCGCCCTGATGATAGTGCTCCCGATGATTCTGCTCACGGTACGGAATGATGGCTTCCGCTTCCCGGAACTTGTTGAGCATGATCACCAGCTTGCCGCGCTCGATCTGCTGGACATCACCGGAGAGCAGATCGCCCACCCGGCCGGCGAACTCGTCGCGGATCCGGGTGCGCTCGCCCTCGCGGACGCGCTGCACGATGCGCTGCTTGGCCGCTTGCACGGCCGTGCGCCCGAACTCGTTGAAGTCGACCTCGATTTCCATCACGTCGCCGATCTGGAATTCGGGATCCATAAACCGTGCTTCTTCGAGGGGGACCTCACGAGCAGGTTCGGTCACTTCCTCCACCACCGTCTTGAGCAGCACGATGCGGATAGCGCCCTTCTCCTCGTTGATCTCGACCTCAGCCTGCACGTTGGCCCCGTGCTTCTTGGCCAGAGCGGCGTGAATGCCGTCCTGGAGAAGCCCGTGCAGCTCCTCGCGCGTGATCTGCTTCAAATTCGACAGTTCACGGAACGCTGCGAGAATCTCCGCCGATCCGGCCATCCGTCTCCCCTATCGTTTCCAGTGAAACGCCAATCGCGCCTGCGTGACCTCGACCAGCGGGAGTTGAAACTCCCGCCCCTTCGGATCACGCACAAGCGCGACTTCAGCGCCTTCCTCGCCATCGAGCGCAAGGATCTCGACTTCCTGTTTGCCCCCCGCCAGCGCCCCGCTCGTCACGGTTGCCCGGCGCCCGACGAAGCGGCGCCAATCGGCAGCTGATCGCAACGGCCGGTCTGCACCGGGCGAAGACACTTCCAATACATACTGCTCACCGACCAATGCCTGCGCCTCCAAGCGCGCTTCCAGCGCGCGGGACGCACGAGCACAGTCTTCGATCGTCACCTTTGTGCCGTCGCGCCGGTCGATCCGGATCTCGAGCACCGGGCGGGTCCGAGACCCCCCACGGCGCAATTCGACCAGATCAAAGCCCAGCGTATCAAGCTCTTGTGCGACAATGGGTTCGACGCTCTCGCCCACCTGCACATCTCCAGTAAAAACCTAAAAACTCGGCCTACCAAGAACAAAAAAGTGTGGGGACCATCCCCACACTTCACCCACCCGCGCTGGGCGGGCGAAAGTCACGAAGGCTGTACTACCTAGATCAGCAACCTACGCCCCACCACCGGCAAGGTCAAGATGACACCAGCGCAATGACGCCCAGTTGCCGTCCGGCATCGCCGCCACGGTGGCTGAAGAACCGCTCGGGATGGCAGCGGGTACACCCCTCGCTGCAGGAGATCTGGGCAACCCCCCGGGCTTCCGCCTGCGACCGAAGCACGGCCCGGACGTCCAATTGCCCCTTGGCGTCCCCGACCGCGCTGATCGAGGGACCATACACCGCGGCGAGGACCTCGGGTCCCACCTCGTAACAGGCGCCACAGATGGCGGGACCCAGATGCACCACACACTCGGCCGCCGGGAAGCCCAGTGACGCGAGCGCCTCCAGCCCGACGTCGAGAATCCGCGCCGCCGTCCCGCGCCAGCCCGCATGGAGGGCGGCGATGGCCCCGCGCGGATGGGCGATGAAGACCGGCGTGCAGTCCGCCACCGTCACGGCCAGCGCCGTCCCCGGCACCGTGGAGATGTGCCCGTCGACGCCGCGCTGGCGCAGCCAGCCGTGCCAACCGCCGCCGTGCGTCGCGACGGTCGCGCCGTGAACCTGCGAGGCGGTGGCCAGCCGGACGACGCCGTGCTCCTCCAGCGCCTCCTGCAAGCGAGTCCACCGATCCGTGACGGCCACCACCGGGTCGTCGGACATCAATCCGAACGACCCATCCAACCGCGTGGTGGTCCAGGCGGCGATGCCCGCCGGCATCCCCGGCATGGATTCCGCGGCGAGGAGGGGGAGGCCGTTCATCATCGACGTGTTCAGCGCGCGCTGAGTTCGACGCGGCGAATGGTGGCGCCCAACGCGCCCAACCGCTGCTCGATCCGTTCGTAGCCGCGCTCAATCTGCTGCGCGTTGTTGATCACGCTGGTGCCATCGGCGCAGAGCGCGGCCAGCAACATCGCCATCCCGGCGCGAATGTCCGGGGACTCCACGGTGCTGCCACGCAGGCGCGTGGGGCCTGACACGATGGCGCGGTGCGGGTCACAGAGCACGATCCGGGCGCCCATGCTCACGAGCTTGTCCGTGAAGTACAGGCGCGACTCGAACATCTTTTCGTGCATGAGGATCATGCCCTCGCACTGCGTCGCGGTTACGATGGCGATGGACATGACATCGGCCGGGAAGGCCGGCCAGGGTTGATCTTCGAGCTTGGGCACGTGGCCCCCGAGATCACTTTGGATCACGCGCGACTGCTCGGCGGGGACGATGAGGTCGTCGCCCTCGATCACGCAGGAGATGCCCAACCGTTCGAAGCCCATCAGCGTGCTGCGCAGATGCTCGACGCCCGCCCGTTCGATGCGCAGGGTGGAGCGGGTGACCGCGGCCAGTCCGATGAACGAGCCGACCTCGATGTGATCCGGGCCGATCTCGTGGGTGGCCCCGCCGAGGGTCATGCCGCCTTCGATGGTGTACACGTTCGAGCCGATGCCGTCGATACGTGCCCCGAGCGCCACGAGAAAGCGCGCGAGATCCTGCACATGCGGCTCGCTGGCGGCGTTCCGGAGCACGGTGCGCCCCGTCGCGGCCACGGCGGCCATGAGCGCATTCTCGGTGGCGGTGACACTGGGCTCGTCGAGAAAGACGTCGGCGCCGGTGAGCCGAGCCGCCGTGAACCGGAAGCGCTCGCCGAGTTCGTACTCTGCACCAAGGGCCTGCAGCACATGAAAATGCGTGTCGAGGCGCCGGCGCCCGATGACGTCGCCACCGGGGGGTGACAGCGTGACCGTGCCACAGCGCGCGAGCAACGGTGCGGCCAGCAGGATCGAGGCGCGGATCCGTGCGCACATGCCGGGATCGAGATCGGCGGCCTGAACCGTTTTCGCGTGCACCCTCAGGGAGTTCGGTCCGTTCCATTCGCACTCAGCGCCCGTGGTGCGCACCAACTCGACCAGCGTTTCGATATCACGAATGCGCGGCACGTTGTGCAACTGCACCGGCTGATCGGTCAGGAGCGTGGCGGCCACAATCGGGAGCGCGGCATTCTTATTGCCGGCTGGACGGATGGACCCACTGAGGCGCTGGCCTCCTTCAACGACGAACTGGACGGCAGACATGCACGGGGGGTTAGGCGCGGCAATTGGACTGAGCGGTCGACGACCGGAAGGATAGCAGCCACAGGACAGCCACGCACACCCCGCCATCGAGCGCATGGGAGGCGCGCGCGAGGACTTCGCCGCGCCCCTTCCCGCCCCCGCCGGAAACCCTTAGATCACACCCTATGCCCTTCCCGAGCACGTTCTCTGCGGGCCTGCTGAACGCCGCCGCGGTCCTTCCGGACACCATCGTCGCCCGCATGCTCCCCGAGCGCGGCGTGCTGGAGTGGACAAGCGGCATTCTCCAGATTGTGGTGCTGCTGCTGGGTGTCGGGGTGCTGATCGCGCTCACGTTGCTGATTCTGTCGATGCGCACCGGCGTGCGGGCGTTGAACGCCACGGTGGACCGGATCGCCGCCGACACCAAGCCACTGCTGAATAATGCGGCGGCGATCGTGGGCGATGCCCGCGAAGTGGTCGCGATGATCCGGACGGACGTCGAGCGGGCGTCGGAGGCGGTGGACGCGATCGGTGAGCAATTGCTGCACGCGGCCGATGTGACCGCGCAGCGGGTGGATGACGTGAACGCGGTGCTCGATGTGCTCCAGCACGAACTGGAACACACGGCCGTGTCGGCCGTCGCCGCCCTTCGGGGTGTGCGCGCCGGAGCGAGTGCCCTGTCGTCCACGCGACGCCGCGCGCGTGCGACCCAACCATCCGCCCCACTGGATGCCGACGACGCCGACTGATCGCGCCGCCGACGCCGGGCCACCGGCGTGGGCGGTGGGGGTGATCGCGATCGTCGTGGCGCTGACGTGTTTCCCGCGCGACGCCTGGGCCTGGACGCCGGGGACGCACGTGTTCCTTGGCGATGCCCTGCTCCGTCACCTCGCGTTACTGCCGACGGCCATGGCCGAGTTGTTGGCCGCGTACCCCGCCGATTTTCTGTACGGATCGATCGCCGCCGACACGAGCATTGCGAAGAAGTACGCGGAGGTCGGCCGGCACTGTCACTCGTGGCGCGTGGGGCTCGAGATTCACGCGGACGCCGAGAGTGACGCGTTGCGCGCGTTTGGCCTGGGCTATCTGGCCCACCTCGCCGCGGACGTCGTGGCGCACAATTTTTTCGTGCCGCGTCAGCTGGCGGTGACCTCCAGCACGACGGCCCTCGGGCACAGTTACTGGGAGAGCCGGATCGACACGCATCTGGGTGATCCGTGGCCGCGCCGGGCGCGCGAGCTGCTGTCATTGGATCACTCGGCGGCCGATGGGCATCTGGACCGTATTCTGAGTCCGACTTTATTCGGGACTCCGACCAACCGGCGCATCTTCCGCGGCATGGTGTACGTGACCGACACCGATTCGTGGCAGCGGATCTTTCAACTGGTGTCCGAGAATAGCCGCTGGGATCTGAGCGACGCCGAGGTAGGCCGGTACATGGCGCGCTCCTTCGACTTCATCGTCGATCTGCTGAACCGCTGGGACAACAGCGAGGCGGTCCGCTACGATCCCTCGGGCGATGCGTCATTACGTGAGGCGAAAAAAGTCCGCCGGCAGGCGCGTCGCGAAGGGGGCGATGTGCGCGCCGCGCTGGAAGCCGATCGCATGTTCGGCATGCCGGTCTCGGAACTCCGGCATGCCGCCCTGCTTCCAACGCCGCTGTTCACCCCGCGCGAGCGGCCAGCAGCTGATTGACCTTTTTCGGGTCAGCGGCGCCTTTGGACTTCTTCATCACCTGACCGACCAGCACGCCCTGCAGCTTCCGCTCGCCGGCGAGAAACCGCGCCGCCTCGGCCGGTGACTCGGCCAAGACCTCGTCGATCCACGCGACGAGTGCGGCATCGTCGCTGATCTGCAGGAGCCCTTCCCGGGTGGCCAGCACCAGGGGTGCGGTATCCTCCGATTCCATGAGCACGAACAGCTGACGCGCCGCGGTGTTGGAGATGTCGCCGCGCGCCTCGAGCTGGATGAGCGCCCCCAATCGTTCCGGACCGACCGGATGCTCCGCCAGGGCGCGCCCTGACGTGTTCACGGCGGCGAGGACCGGGCCAAGCATCCAGTTGGCCGCACGACGTGCGTCACCCGACTCCTGCGCCACGGCCTCGAAGCGCGCGGCGAGCGTGCGATCGGCGATGAGTTGGTCGATGTCGGCCGCCCCCAATCCGTACTGTGCGGCAAAGCGCCGCCGCTTCGCGGCCGGCAGTTCGGGGAGCGCGGCGCGCTCCGCCTCGATGAACGCGGGCGTGAGGCGCAGCGGCGGCAGATCGGGCTCGGGAAAGTAGCGGTAATCGTGACTGCCTTCCTTGCTGCGCGCGGCGCGAACCTGATTCCGCTTTTCGTCGTAGAGCAATGTCTGTTGCTCCACGCGACCACCGGCTTCGAGCAGTGCCCGCTGACGGGCGAATTCGACCTCGATGGCGCGCTCGGCGGAGGAGAACGAATTCAGATTCTTCACCTCCGTCTTGGTGCCCAGCGCCGACTGCCCACGCGGGCGGATGGAGATGTTGACGTCGACGCGCAACGAGCCTTCTTCCATGTTCGCGTCGGAGACCTCGGTGTACTCCAGGATCTGCTTCAAGCGCCGGAGGTAGCTGATGGCATCGGCGGCTGAGTGAATCTCCGGCTCGGAGACGATCTCGACGAGCGGTGTGCCGGCCCGGTTAAGATCGATGGCCGTGGCATCGCGGAAGCGGTCGTGCACGGACTTGCCGGCATCCTCCTCCATGTGCAGGCGATGCACGCGAATGGCGCGCGGCGGCTCGCTGGTCTCATCAACGACGATGGCACCAGCGGTGGCGATCGGTTGATCGAACTGCGAGATCTGGTAGCCTTTCGGCAGGTCCGGGTAGAAGTAGTTCTTGCGGGCGAACACGGACGTACCATGCACCGTGCATCCGATTGCCAGCGAGGCACGGGTGGCCAACTGCACGGCATGTGCGTTGAGCACGGGGAGCGCACCCGGGAGTCCGAGGCACACCGGGCACGTGTTCGCGTTCGGTGGCGCACCGAACGAAGTGGCACAGCCGCAGAAGATCTTGCTGTGGGTCTTGAGCTGGCAATGCACTTCGAGGCCGATCACCAGTTCCCAGTCGATGGCCGGCGACGCGCCGGGCATGGAGACGGTCATGCGCGCCCCTCCCGTTGCAGCGCCTGCTCGAGGGCCGCCGCGACGCGGAACATGGTGGCCTCGTCGAAGCGGGCCGCCATGCACTGTCCACCGACGGGCATCCCATCGACCAACCCGATCGGCTGCGACATCGCCGGGATGCCGGCCAGATTCGCGGTGACGGTATAGATGTCGCTGAGATACATGTCGTACGGATTGGACACTTCACCGATCCGGAACGCGGGAGTCGGCGCCGTGGGGGTAAACAGCACATGCACGCCACTGGCGAAGACGCGGTCGAAGTCTCTGGTGATCAGCGTCCGCACGGCCTGCGCACGCCGGTAGTAGGCGTCGTAATAGCCGGCGCTCAGCACATACGTGCCGAGCAGGATCCGGCGCGTGACTTCCGCGCCGAATCCCCCGGACCGAGTGCGCTCGTACATTTCGCTCAGCGTGGTTGCGTCCGCGCGGGTACCGTAGCGCACGCCATCGTAGCGCGAGAGGTTACTGGAGGCCTCGGCCGGCGCGAGCACGTAGTACACCGGAATCGCGAGTGCCGTGTGCGGCAGTGAGACATCGCGCACCTCGGCGCCGAGTGCACGCAGCCGCTCGAGGGACTGATCACAGTGCGCACGGATGCGTGGATCAAGCGCCTCGGTGAAGTACTCCGCGGGGCGCCCCACCACGAGGCCGGCGAGCGGCTGCGCGGCGGTGGATACGTTTGCAGCGCGATGGAACGCCGGGACTGGTTCGGCGGCGCTGGTCGCGTCGTAGGGATCATGGCCCGCGATGAGTTCGAGACCGAGCGCGGCGTCGGACACATTGCGCGCAAAGACCCCAACGTGATCGAGCGACGACGCGTAGGCGACCAGCCCGAACCGACTGACCCGTCCGTAGGTGGGCTTTACCCCGACGATGCCGCAGAAGGCGGCCGGCTGGCGTACCGAGCCGCCGGTTTCCGAGCCGAGCGCCAGTGGCACGACACCCGCGGCAACCGCGACGGCGGAGCCGCCCGACGAACCACCGGGCACGCGGGTGGGATCGAGGGGATTACGGGTGGGACCGAAGGCGCTGTTTTCCGTGGACGAGCCCATCGCGAATTCGTCCATGTTGGTTTTACCGAGCACGATGGCGCCGGCGTCGCGCAGCTTGCGCACGGCCGTGGCCTCGTAGGGGCTGATGTAGCCCTCGAGGATGCGCGAGCCGCAGGTGGTCGGCAGCGTCAGCGTGGCCAGATTGTCCTTGATGGCCACCGGCACCCCCGAGAGCGGCCCCGGGGCGATGTCGTCCAACGCGGCGGCATCGGCGGCCAGGGAGCCATCGCGGTCAACCGCGAGGAAGGCGTTGAGTCCATCGGGACCGGCGTGCACCGCATCGTATTGCGCCCACGCATCCGCGACGCGATGCGTCTGCAGGGACTCGCGGCTCATGCGTCGTCTCCGGCTTCGGGCGCACCGACCGCGGACGCACCAGCGTCGCCATGGGTGGCCAGTCGCGGTACCAGAAAAAACCCGTCGCGCGTGGAGGGCCCGAACTCTTCGCGGCGACGGCGCAGCGCGACCGGCGGGTCGGTGTCGGCGCGCAGCGCCATGCCCGGGACCTCCTCGGCGCCCACATCGGCGGGGATGGATGCCTGCTGCAGTTTGTCGATGTGCAGCAGGATGCCATTGAGTTCATCGACGAGCGCGGGGAGGCGCGCGTCGTCGATCACCAGCCGCGCCAGGTGCGCCACGTGCCGCACGTCATCGTTGGAAACGGACACCTATTCCCACCCGCGTTCGAGTTTGGCCTGTGCCAACACCAAGGTCTTCCGCCCGATCTCTTCGTCTTCAAAGTCGATGCGCACTTTCAGATCGCGCCCGCTACCGGTGAGCTCCGCGATCGTGCCCGATCCGAACTTGGCGTGCCGGACCTTTTCGCCGACGGCAAACAGGGGCGCATCCTGCGACTCATCTTCCGGCTCGGGCGGCCGCTCGCGGCGAGCGGGATTGCTGTAGGCGCCGGGTTTGGCGAAGGACGACCCACCGCTGCCGTACGACGCGCTGCCGTACGGTGACGCCGCGCGTCCGGATGCGCTGCCACCGCCGCTGCCGTTGAAGCTGCTGCGCCCCCACGCATCGTCACCGCCGCCGCTGTTGCGACCGTACTGGCCGCCGCCGAGGGACCCGAACCCGCCGCGCCCTTCGGACTTGGCCCGGGCGGTTTTCTGGCGCTCGGCGAGCGAAATGGTAATCTGCCGCAGGAAGCGTGACGGCATGGCGATCATCATCTCGCCATTCCGGCGACGCTGTTCGGCACAGGTGAGATAGAGCTTGGACTCCGCGCGCGTGATGCCCACGTAGAACAACCGACGCTCTTCCTCGAGCTGGGACGGATCCTCGGCGGCCCGTGCGAGCGGGAAGAGACCGTCCTCGAGGCCCGTGACAAACACCAGCGGGAACTCGAGCCCCTTGGCATTGTGCATCGTCATGCATGTCACGGCATCCGCCGAGGGATCGAGCTTGTCGATGCCGGCCACGAGCGTGGACGTCTGCAGGAAATGATCGAGCGGGGTGAGGCCGACTTCGCCGCCATCGTCGGCCACCACTTCTGCCGCGCCCGCGATCAGTTCGCGCACGTTCTCGATGCGCTCGAGTCCTTCCGGCCCCTCGGCGCGCAGGTGATCGGCGTAGCGGATGGACGCCGCGAGATCGCGCAGCAGCTCGTCCACGGCGGCATCGACGGCGGCCGTGCGCAGCCGCTGCACGAGCGAGACGAAGTCGGTGAGCGCCGTGCGCGCGGCCGGGCGGAGTTCGGCGAGGACATCGGTGCGCGACGCGATGGTGAGCAGCGGCACACCCTCGCGCTGCGCCCGCTCGACGAGCGCGGCGATCGTGGCGTCCCCAAGCCCGCGCTTGGGGACATTGACAGCGCGCCGGAAGGCTTCGTCGTCAGCGGGATTCGCGACGAGCTTGAGGTACGCCATGATGTCGCGGATTTCGCGCCGGTCGTAGAAGCGGACCGCGCCGACGAGCCGGTACGGCATGCCGCGGCGACGGAAGGCGTCTTCGATCGCGCGGCTCTGCGCGTTGGTGCGATACAGCACCGCACAGTCGCGCCGGGCGAGATCGGAGCGCGACATCCGTGCCGTAATGGTTTCGGCGATGAAGTCGGCTTCGTCGCGCTCGTCCAGCGTTTCGACGAGCGTGACGGTTTCACCGGCCGGCCGCGTGGCGCGCAACGTTTTGCCGCGACGCTCCGCATTCTCCGCGATGACGGCGTTGGCCAGCGCCAGAATGTTGGGCGTGGAGCGGTAGTTCTCCTCGAGGCGGACCACGCGCGCGCCGGGAAAGGCGCGCTCGAAATCGAGGATGTTACGGATATCAGCGCCGCGCCAGCCGTAAATGGACTGATCGTCGTCGCCGACGACCATGACGTTGCGGAAGCCACCACCGATCAGCTGGACGAAGCGGAACTGCGCGGCGTTCGTGTCCTGATACTCGTCAACGAGGACGTACTTGAAGCGACGCTGATAGTGCGCGCGCAGCGCCTCGTCCTGCTCGAGGGCACGCACCGGCAGGACGAGCAGATCGTCGAAGGTGACCGCGTTCGCCTGCTGGAGCGCGTGTTCGAGATCGGTGTAGACGCCGGCGACGGCGGTGGTGAACGTGTCGCGCGCGGTGCGCGCGTATTCGCTCGGTGAGACGAGCGCATTCTTGGCGCTCGAAATCGCGCTGAGGATGGCCTTGGGCGCGAACTGCGTGGGGCTGAGCTTGCGGCGCTCCATGACGCGCTTGACGGCGCCGATGGTGTCGTCTTCGTCGTAGATCGTGAAGTTCTGCTCGCGGCCCACGATAGGAGCGACGCCGCGCAACATGCGGGCGCCGAGCGCATGGAAGGTGCCGCACCACATGCCCTTCGGTTCGTGCCCGAGGAACTTGGCGATGCGCGCCCGCATCTCGCCGGCCGCCTTGTTCGTGAACGTGACCGACAGGATCTCGTGCGGCTGCACGCCGCGGGCGCCAATGAGCCGGGCGATGCGCGTGGTGAGCACACGCGTCTTGCCCGAGCCGGCGCCGGCCAGTACGAGGGCCGGCCCGTCGTCGTGGAACACGGCTTCGCGCTGGCCGGGGTTGAGGCCGCGCGTAATGGCCTCGAGATCAAGTGCCGGCGCCACCGGCACCGCGTCAAATAAAGAACCGCTCCAACCCGTCGTGGTCATGCGCTCAAGATAACGTCGAACGCCGCTCCACGGTCGGTGTCGGCGAGCACGAGCTTCCCATCATGGTTTTCCTGCACGATGCGCCGCGCCAGCGAGAGGCCGATGCCCCAGCCACGATCCTTCGTGGTGAAGCCGGCGTCGAAAATGCGCTTGCGCAGCTTGCGCGGAATACCGGGCCCGTTGTCCTGCACGCGGATGCGCACGCCGCCACCTTCCGGCAGGGGATGGGCGGACACCACGACCTCGCCATCGCGTCCCGCCAGTGCGTCCATGGCGTTCTTGATGAGCACCTCGAGCACCCATTCGAGGAGCACCCGATCACCGCGCACCATGAGCGGCCCCTCGGGGTGCTCGCTCCGTACGCGAACCGTGCGCGCGAGCGTGGGGGCGCGCGCCGCGAAATAGGACGCGAGCCGATCGGCGAGCGCAGCGCAGTCCACCTGCTCATCGCGCGGGGGCCGGCCGATGCGCTCGAACCGATGCGAGACCCGTTCGAGGCGCTGCAGATCCTGCCCCATCGCCTCGACGGCGCGCGCGATGGTCGGGGTGGTGTCCATATCCCGCAGCAGTTCGATCCAGCCCGCCATCGCGGAGAGGGGCGTGCCAAGCTGGTGCGCGGCTTCACGCGCCATGCCGGCCCATACTTTTTCCCGCTCGGCGCGCCCTCGCTCGACCAGCGCGTACAGGCCGAAGGCGACCAGCAGTCCGATACCGATGGCCTGCAGGATGGGAATGATCTGGAGGCCGCGCACGATCGGGCTGTCCCCGTAGTGCACCCCGCCGACGCCCGGCTCCACGATCGGCGCATTGCGGCGATCAAGTTCGCGCACAAACGCCCGGGTCCGTGCGCCGTCGAGCGGCTCGTCGAACGGCAGATTGGCGGCGGCGGAAATCCGCCCGTCGGGATCGGTGATGACGAGCGGGAGTCCCGATTCACGAATCTGCTGCGACAGCTCGAGCAGCGTGACGGTGGGATCCTGCGTGGCACTGGTGTCCTGCAGCGCGCGGAAGACGCGCGAGTACATCTGCCCCTGCGAGGCGGCCGCCGCCCGCAGCTGGGTGACGACG
>CANJOX010000031.1 GCA_947475795.1 Gemmatimonadota bacterium | reverse complement strand
GTTGCCCCTATGGGTCGCGCCCGCGTTTTTTCGGGGGCTCGACCGCTCGTTCGCTGATGGGGCGCGCTTGGCGATGGACCGCGTGGGGGTCGGCTGGTCCCGTTCGGTCCCGCGATTTCCCGCCAACAGAGGCGCGCATCCAACACCACAGTGTGGCGGGCGCGCAACGGTTCAGGCTAGGCCGCTTCGATGGATTCCAGCAGTTGCTGCCGCTGCAACAGCTGGGTGAACCGCCCGCCGAGGGCCACCAGTTGGTCGTGCGTGCCCTGTTCGACGATGCGCCCGTGGTCGAGCACGAGGATGTGATCCGCCTCGCGGACGGCGCTGGCGCGGTGTGAGGTAATGACCGCCGTCCGGCCCCGGAGCGCCGTGCGCAGCTCGTGCAGGATGGCGGCCTCGGTCTGGGTATCCACCGCGGACAGCGCGTCGTCGAGCAGCACGATGCGCGGGTGGCGGGCGAGCGCTCGGGCGAGGGCGGCGCGCTGCTTCTGTCCGCCGGACAAGTTGATCCCGCGCTCGCCAAGCCGGGTGTCGAGGCCGTCGGGGAGGGCGGTAATGGTATCGCGCAGCTGGGCAATGCCGGCGGCGGCGTGCAGGTGGGCGGCGTCGGGGGCGTCGAGCCCATACCCGACGTTGTCGCCGATGGATTCGCTAAACAGCAGCGCTTCCTGCGGCACGTAGCCGATCTCGGCGCGCAGGGTCGCGAGGGGGAGCGCGCGGACGTCGATGCCGTCCACGAACACCTCACCCACCTGAGGATCGAAGAGGCGCGGAATGAGGTCCAGCAGGGCGCTCTTGCCGGAGCCGGTGGCGCCGACAATGGCCAGCGTACCGCCGGCGGGCAGGTGAAACGAGATGTCCCGGAGCACCCAGCGTGTCGGCGTGGTCGCCACGGCGGTCTCGTCCGCCGGCGCCGGATAGCGAAAGGACACACCGCGGAACTCCACCGCACGTCCCGCCGGCGCGCGTTCGGCCGCGGCGGGGGCGGGAAATCCGGCGGCGCCGGCATCGGCGACCGCGAGCGGCTGCGCGTCGAGAATCTCAAGAATACGGATCATCGAAGCGGCGGCGCGCTGCAGGAGGTTGGTGGTCCAGCCGAGGGCGATCAGCGGCCAGGTGAGTTGCGTGAGATAGATGCCGAACGCGACGTACCCGCCCACGGTCACGGCGCCGTCGATGAGCAGCCGCCCGCCGATGCCGATCGTGACCGCGCCGGCCAGTCCGGCCAGCAAGGCGAAGCCGGGATTCATGATGCCGGAGAGCGTGGCCAGTTGCATGTTCGCGGCGAGGTACGCCTCGCCCAGCGCGGAGAACCGTGCCGTCTCGGCCTCCTCCTGACGGTAGGCGCGCACCACGCGCACGCCGGCGAGATTTTCCTGCGCGCGGGTGGTGAGGTGTCCGAACTGCGCCTGCACGCGTTCGAAGCGCTCGTGCACGCGGCGCCCCAGCCGCAGCATGAGCACGGGCAGACCGAGCATCGGCAGTAATGCGATGGCGGTGAGCGACGGACTGATGCGGAGCATCATGATCATCGCGAACAGCGCGCCGGCGATGGTGTTGACCAGGTACATCACGGCCGGGCCCGCCCCCATCCGCGCCGCACTCAGGTCGTTGGTGAGCCGCGCCATGACATCGCCCGTGCGCCAGCGCGCGTACCAGGCGGCATCGAGCGTGACGAGCCGGGCGAAGAGGTCGTGGCGGAGATCGGTCTCGATGTGGCGACTCACGCCATTGAGCAGGAGGCGCATGACAAAGCGCAGCCCGCCACTGGCGAGCGCGGTCGCGACCATCAGCGCGCCGAGCTGCAGGATGGTGCCGCGGTTTGCCCCGGCACGGATGGCATCGACGCCGCGCTGGAGCAGCGTCGGCACGAGGCTGGCGAGCAGAGCCGCCACCACCACCGACGTCAGGCCGACCGCAACTTGCCACCGGTATGGGTGGTAGTAGGGGAGCAGCCGTCGCAACGCGCGATGCGGCGGCGTCGCTGGCACGGTGTGCTTACTTGCGGTCATCCTTTTTCACTCCAGACGGCGCGGCCGACCGCGGCCTGCCGGTCATTCTCCCAGAGGTCTTCACATGCGTGAATATACCCGAGCGACACGGCCCACGATGCGCCTGCGCTCTGCCCTGTCCCTGGTCACGCTCGCGGCCCTCGCCGCGTGCGGCGGCGAGTCGCGCCCCGAGACGGCGGCCGCGAACGCGAATGCGAACGCGGACAGCGCGGCGGGTCGCGACCTCGCGATGGCACCGCGCGATTCCGTGCAGCCGCAGCTGCAGGATGTGCCCGCCCCACCGCCACCGCCGGCGCCGGTGGAGGCCGCGCCCGCACCGCCGCCGCCGGCCCCGAAGCCCCGCGCTCCGCGTCCGGCGCCGCGTCCGGCCCCCACGCCGGCACCAGCGCCGGCAGCGGCGCCGGCGGCACCCGCCGGTCCGGTGACGGGTGTGATCGCGGCTGGCACATCGCTGCGCTTTGCGGCCAGCAGCACGGTGTGCAGCAACACGGCGGCGGTGGGTGACAAGTTCACGGCCACGCTGGATGCGCCGGTGACGGCCACGAATGGCCTCGTCATGCCGGAAGGCGCGGCGGGCACGTTTGAGGTGACCGACGCGAAGACGGCAAGAAACTCGAACGACGCCACGACGCTGACGGTGAGGCTGCTGTCAGTGACGTACGGCGGCCGCACGTATGCGATGGACGCGATGGTGCAGTCGGCGGCGACGGAGCGCGTGCGCAGCGCGAGCAAAGCCACGGATGCGAAAAAGGTGGCCGGCGGCGCGATCCTGGGCGCCATCGCGGGGCAGATGATCGGCAAGAACACGAAGGGCACGGTGATCGGTGCGGCCGCCGGGGCGGCGGCGGGCACGGCGGCGGCGGCGGCCACGGCGAACTTCGATACGTGCCTCAACACGGGCGCGCGGATCAGCGTGACGCTGAGTGAGGCGGTGACGGTGAAAGGGGAAGAGGGGCGGTAACTGCGACGGGCGTTCGGAAATGACGGGCGTTAGGATACAACGGCGTTAGGAAACAACGGGCGTTAGGAAACAACGGCGTTAGGAAATAACGGCGTTAGCAGATCGACGCGGTTACATCCTGACGCCGTTACATCCTGACGCGGTTGCATCCTGACGCCGTTACATCCTGACGCGGTTGCATCCTGACGCCGTTACATCCTGACGCCGTTACATCCTGACGCCGTTGCATCCTGACGCCGTTAGGATGTACCTGCGTTAGAAGGCAACGGCGTTAGGAGTTAACGGCGTTAGTACAAAACGGCGTGAGTACAAAACGGCGTGAGTACAAAACGGCGTGAGTACAAAACGGCGTGAGTACAAAACGGCGTGAGTACACAACCGCGTGAGAAGGCAACGGCGTACCTTGGGGATCAGTACCCCACCGCCGCGCCGCTGCGGCGCGGTTCTGGCTGTCCTTCCCATCCCCCTTGCACCCGCATGATCGCGTTGATGTTCACCAGCGAGCGCTGCTTTCGCAGGCCGTAGCCCATCGCGCGCAGGGAATCGAGCACGGCGGGGGCGATGCCGCCGTCTTCGTACGTGAGGGAGTCGGGCAGGGCCTGATGGTGCACCCGCGGCGCCCGCATGGCGTCGGCCAGCGTCATGTGGTGATCGATGACGTTGAGAATCACCTGACTCGTGCCCGTGATGATCGTGGGGCCGCCGGCGGCGCCGACGACCAGCAGCACCTGACCGGCGCTGTCGAGCACGATCGTCGGCGACATCGCGCTCAGCATCCGCTTGCCCGGCTGGATCGCGTTCTGTTCACCCTGCACGAGGCCGAACATGTTCGGGGTGCCCGGCTGCACCGCGAAGTCGTCCATCTCGTCGTTGAGCATGAAGCCGGCACCGCGCACCCACACGCCGGATCCCCACGAGTTGTTGAGCGTGGTCGTCGTGGCCACGGCGTTGCCCTGCGCATCCACGACCGAATAGTGCGTGGTGTG
Organism: Gemmatimonadota bacterium; assembly: GCA_947475795.1. The sequence continues at coordinate 11,016 of CANJOX010000031.1, read as the reverse complement.
CTCCGGCTCGCGTGCGGCCTGCGCCATGGCCGGCTCGAGCGCTTTCGTGGCCGCAGCACGCGTGTCGTCGATCGTGGCGGCGAGCGCCTTCGCGTACGACTTGCTCGTGAGCTGCGCGAGGGGCACGGTCACGAAGGCGGGGTCGCCGATTTTTACGTTGCGGTCGATGAAGGCGCGCTGATACGCGCTCCCCACGAGATGGAACCAGCGGGTGCTGCCGTAGGCGGGCGTCGCGGGCGTCTGTTCGATGATGTTGAGTGCTTCGGTCATCGTCACGCCGCCCGAGGACGACGGGGGCATGGCCAGCAGGGTGTGTCCTCGATAGGTCGTGCGGATGGCTTCGCGCCACGCGGGCGTGTACGCCTTGAGGTCGGCGCGGGTGATGATGCCGCCGCCGCGCCGCTGTTCGGCCACGAGGGAGTCGGCAATCCATCCGGTGTAGAACGCGTCCGCGCCACGGTCGGCGATGGCCTGCAGGGTGCGCGCGAGGTCGGGCTGGGTGAGGCGCGCGCCCGCGGCGAGCGCGGTGCCGTTGGGGAAGTACGGCGTGCCCTGACTGTTGCGCGTGACCATCGCGGTGGCGCGTTCCATCGAGCCGGCCAGCGCGGTGTCGATCACGAAGCCGTCACGGGCCAGCGCGATGGCGGGCTGCATCACGCGCGCGAGCGGCAGCGTGCCGAACTTGGCGAGCAGGGCGGTGAGTCCAGCCACCGCCCCCGGTACGCCGCTGGCCAGATGTCCTTCGATGCTGCGGTCGGTGACCTTGCCGTTGGCATCTACGTACATGTTGCGCGTGGCGGCCAGCGGGGCCACTTCGCGGTAGTCGATGGCCGCGGTGCGGCCGTCGGCCATGTGCACCACGGTGTAGCCACCACCGCCGATATTGCCGGCTTCAGGCCACGCCACGGCCAAGGCGAAGCCAAGTGCCACGGCGGCATCCACTGCGTTGCCGCCGGCCTTCAGAATCTCGGCGGCGGCGGCGCTGGCCTCGGGGCTGTTGCTCACCGCCATCGCCTGCGCGGCGAACGTGGCGCGCGCCCCGGCCGGCAGGCGCCACCCGTCGGGGAAGTGGGCCGCTACACGCGACGGATCGATCGGCGCGCCAGCGGTCGTGCCGGTCCCCTCGGCGGTGGCCGGTGCGCGATCGGCGCACGCCGCCAACAGGGCGCAGCTGATCGTGGTGCCCACCACGCGCATGATGGCGCGATGCGTGGCGCGATGCGTGGCGCTGCGGACGGAGGGGCGACAAAAGGTCATGCGTGCCTCGGGGAGCGGGGAAATCCGGGGGCGTGATCAGGGAATGACGGAGCGCACGAGATCAAACAGCACAGCTACCGGCGCGCGCCGAAGCCGAAGCGCAGGGAAGCGCGGGTGGTGCGGGCGCGCCAGGTGCGGCCCACCCCGTCGGGGAGGTCGGCGGTCGCGTGCCATCCCATCCCGAACTCCTGCACCAGCGAGACATGCAGGCTGCTCGAGAGGCCGTACGCGAAGCCCGCGCCGAGTGTGCCGGTGAGATCGACCTGGCCTTTGTCCGGTCCGAGGGGCGTGCCGCTGTCGCGCTGTTGCATGCCGCGAAAGGCCGTCACGCCGCCGGCGGCTTCGAAGAGCGTGTAGAAGCCGGCGCCGCCGCCGCTGCGAAACTGCCCCATCAGCGACCACAGCTGCGTCTGGGCCGCACAGGTGGTGTCGCAGGTCGCCACAACGGGGGCGGGCGGCGCCGAGCCCGCCGCGGCGGTGAACGGGACCAGCGTGAGATCGATCACGCCGTAGCCCGCCGACACACCAATGGTGGTGGCCTCATCGAGCGCCTTCTCGAGCGTACCACGCATCTGCCAGCGGGGATCGGTGCCGAAGGTCCACGTGGAGCGTGTGGCACCGTCGGCGATGGTGTTGAGCACGACGGCGGCGGCCCCACCGGAGAACCACCAGCTCGCGTCGGGCGCCCGCCGCGCGGGACGGCCGCGGATCTGCGCCGGCAGCGTCGACGCCGACAGGCCGCACAGCATCAGTGCGATCGCCGCGAGACGATGGGCGCTGACCGGACGGCACGCGGGTTGCGATTCGCGCATGGCGACTCCTAAGTTTGACGTGAGCGGCACAGCGGATCTCCGCACGGCGCGCCGTACGTCGCAACATACTCCGCGCAGCCCGCGCCAGACAGCCGAGCGCGCGATGGCACTCCAACCCGATCCCGTGCCCGCACCGACGCTGGACACTCGCGTCACGGAACGCCGCAATCCGCGCACCGTGGACATCGATCTCGCGTCGCCGCTCGCGATCGTGGATCTCATCACCGCCGAGGACCGCGGCGTCGTGGACGCGGTCGCCTCCCAGCGCGAGCCGATCGCCGAGGCCATCGCCGCGATCGAGGCGGCCTTCCGCCGCGGTGGACGCCTGCTGTACGTGGGCGCGGGCACCTCGGGGCGGCTCGGCGTGCTCGACGCCAGCGAATGTCCGCCCACCTTCGGGACCGATCCCGCGATGGTGGTGGGCATCATTGCCGGCGGTGACACCGCGCTGCGCAATCCCATCGAAGGGGCCGAGGACGACCCGGCTGCCGGCGCGGCGGTGATGGACGCGCACCACGTGCAGGCGCACGATGTGGTGTGCGGCATTGCGGCCTCCGGCAGCACGCCGTTCGTGCGCGGGGCGCTCACGCAGGCGCGCGCGCTCGGCGCCCGCACGCTGCTCATCGCCTGCACTGAGCCACCGCCAGCCATGCGGGCGGTGGCCGATCTCTGCATCCTGCCGGTGGTCGGTCCCGAAGCGCTGACCGGCTCCACCCGGCTCAAGGCGGGCACCGCCACCAAGCTGGTGTGCAACCTGCTCACCACCGGCGCGATGATCCGCATCGGCAAGAGCTACGGCAACCTGATGGTCGATCTGCGGGCCACGAACGTGAAGTTGCAGGATCGCGCCGAGCGCATCGTGATCGACGTGACCGGCCTGTCGCGCGAGGCCGCGCGGGCGCTGCTCGCGCAGGCCGACGGTGCCGTGAAACTGGCGCTGGTGATGCATGCGCTTGCGGTGGACGCGGAGACGGCGCGCGCGCAGCTCGCCGCCGCCGACGGTGTGGTACGGCGGGTGGTGCCACATGCGCCGCCGCCGGTGGCGCCGCCGGTGGCGGACGCCCCGTGAGCACCGGTGGCGCCGCGACCGCGGAGCACATTCTCGTCGGGCTGATGTCGGGCACCTCGCTGGACGGTATCAGCGCCGCCGCCGCACGGTTTTACGACGACGCGCACGGTCGTCCGGTGTGTGAGCTGCTCGGCTACACGCACCGCGAATACCGGGACGACGAACGCACGCGGCTCGAGGAGGCGATGCAGCAGGGCACGGCGCGCGACTATTGTCGCGTGCAGGCGGACGTGGGCGACTGGATGGCGGAGGCGGCGCTGGGGGCGATGGCCAGTGCCGGCCTCGTGTCGCGGGACGTCGCCGCGATCGCGTCGCACGGCCAGACGCTCTGGCACGAGCCCGGCCACAGCACGTGGCAGGTGGGTGATCCCTCGCGCATTGCGGAGCGCACCGGCTGCGATGTGGTGTCCGACTTCCGTGCGCGCGACGTCGCCGCCGGCGGGCAGGGGGCGCCGCTCGTGACGATGGCGGACTGTCTGCTGTTCGCGCATGACACGCACTGGCGTGCACTGCAGAATCTGGGCGGGATCGGCAACGTGACCGTGGTGCCGCCGGCGTCCACGCACGCGCAGGGCGGGATGCAGGCCGTACGTGCGTTCGATACCGGCCCGGGCGTGGTGCTCATCGATGGCGTCGTGCGGGCGCTGTATCGTGGCCTCACCTACGACCGCGACGGGATCATCGCCGCCAGCGGGCGCGTCGTCGAATCGGTGGTGCAGCAGGCGCTGCAGCATCCGTACTTCGCCGCCGAGCCGCCCAAGAGCACCGGCCGCGAACTGTACTCGCGCGACTTCATTGCGCGGTTCATCGCTGACAGTGAGGCTGCCGGGGCCGAGCCGGCCGATGTGGTGGCGACCGCGACGGCGCTGACCGCGCGCTCACTCACCGATCAGTACTTCCGGTTTGTGCCGCAGCCGGTGCAGGACATCGTGCTGTCAGGTGGTGGGGCGCACAATCCGACGTTGGTGCGCATGATCGAGGCCGCGTTCGCCACCCCGCACGGCCGCGATGGCGCCCCCCCACGCGAAAACGGCACGCGGGTGTGTATCTTCGATACGTTGTACTTCGATGGCGAGGCAAAAGAAGCGGTGGCGTTCGCGCTGCTGGGCTATCTCCATCTGACGAACCGCGCCGGCAATGTGCCCGGCGCCACGGGTGCGCGAGGTCCGCGTGTCCTCGGTTCGCTCACCCCAGCCGTCCGTTAGTCGCTCATGAGCGAACAGTCCCGTCGTGATCTCGCGCAGTTGCTCGTCCCCGTGCTCCGCTGGAGCCCCTCCGGTGGGTTTGCGGATGCGCGTCCGCTCATCGAGCAGGCCCTCGCGCTGGGCGTGGGTGGCTTTCAACTCGTGGGCGGTGAACAGGACGGCGTGCGTGCGCTGGCCAAGGAGCTGCAGCTCAAGTCGCGCCAGCCGCTGCTGATCGCGGCCGATCTGGAGCGTGGGGCCGGTCAGCAGTTTGCCGGCGCGACCGGGCTGCCGCCGCTGGCGGCGATCACGGCGCTGGGCGATATCGAAGCGCTGCGGCGCGCGGCGCGGCTCACGGCGCGCGAGGCGCGCACGATGGGCGTGAACTGGAATCTCGCGCCCGTGTGCGATCTCGATCTGCTGCTCGACAATCCCGTGGTCGGGACGCGCGCGATGGGCACCGACGCGCGCAAGGTGGCACAACTCGTCACGGCGTGGATCGAGGCGTGTCAGGCCGAAGGGGTGCTGGCGTGTGCCAAGCATTTTCCGGGGACCGGGCGCGTGCTGCGTGACCCCGCGCTCGAGCTACCGGTGGTGGAGACGCCCGCCGATCAGCTCAAGGAGCAGGACCTGCAGCCGTTCCGCGCGGCGATCAGCGGGGGCGTGGCCAGCGTCATGACGGCCCACGTGTCCTATCCCACGCTTGATTCCAGCCGGCTGCCGGCCACGCTGTCGCGCGAGATGCTGCAGTGGCTGCTACGGCAGCAGCTCAAGTTCGACAACCTCATCGTGTCGGACCTGATGACGCGGGCCGCGGTCACCGATGGACGGACGGTAGCGGAGGCCGCGGTGCTGGCGGTTCGCGGCGGTTGCGATGTGCTGCTGGGCCCGGGGGATCTCGTGGAGACGCTCGATGCGCTCGAGCGCGCGCATGATGACGGCACGCTCGAGCCCGAGCGCGTGAAGCAGTCGGTACGTCGCCGTCTCAAGTGGGCGCAGTGGGCGTCGCCGCCCAACGATTGGCGTCGCCCGAGCGGTGCCGATACCGCCTGGGGCGCGCTGCTGGCCGACAAGGTCATCCGCATCGAGCACGGTCCGCTCCCGCCCATGGGGGCGGTCACCGAGGTGGCGATCGTGGATGACGACGGTCACACCGATGGCGTCGCGGTGGAGCGCACGGGGATTGCCGAAGCGATGCGTCTGGCGGGGAACGATGCGCGGTTGGTGGATGCCCCCACGCCGGCCAGCGGCGGTCCGTTCGTGATCGCGCTGTTCGCCGACTTCGTGCCGGGGAAGGGGCGCACGACGCTGCTCCCCGCGACCATCGACGCCGTGCACACCCTGATCGCCCAGGCAGAGGCGCTGCAGCGTAGTGTGGTGCTGGTGGGATTGGGCGATCCGCGCTGGGTGGCCCAGCTTGGCCTGACGCCGCCGACGGTGCTGGCGTGGGGCGGCGATCGTGTGATGCAGCAGGCTGCGGGGCGGGCCCTGCTGCGCAGCCGGAAGCCCTGACGGGTATTTCCGGCGGCGCGCGGCGGACGGTTTACCGCGTGCCGGGCAGCAGGTCGTAGACGAGCCAGACCACCGCGGCGATGGCGACGACGGCGAGCAGCATGTTGAGCGGACGCGCGGCGCGGCGTCGGGCGTCCACCACGGGCGCGGGGACGGCGTGCGCGGCCAGCGGCGTTGGCACAGCGGCCTGAGCGGCGGCTTGTGCGGCGGCGAACTCGGCGGCCAGGACGGCGCGCGAGACCGCCGGCGTGCCGAAGCGCGGGGTCGGATCGCTCCTCAGCGTGGCGCGCTGCTCCGGCGGCGGTGTGGCGGGCACGTCTTCGTTGAGCGTGCCCGCCAGCGGCAGCGTGTTGTAGCCGAACGTATCACTGCTCACGGTGGGCTCAAGCGCCGTGCCGTCGAAGCGCGCGGCGATCACGGTGATGTTGTCGTGCCCGCCAAGGGCGTTGGCGCGTCCCACCAGGCGCGTGCACATGGCGCGCACATCGCGTTCCTCGCGCGCCACCGCGACCAGCTCCGGGGCGCGCACGAGCCCCGAGAGGCCATCGCTGCACACGATCAGCGTGTCGCCGCGCCGGATCTGCTGATGCGTGAGATCGACGGTGATCTGCGCTTCCGGTCCCAGCGCCTGCAGGATGATGTTGCGGCGCTCGCTGACTTCGGCCTGTTCGGCGGTGAGTTCACCGGCGTCCACTAGGCGCTGCATCAGCGACTGGTCCTTGGTGAGCTGCTGCACCTGCCCGTCGCGCACCAGATACGCGCGGCTGTCGCCGACCTGCGCCAAAAAGAGGCGGTCGCCCAGCAATCCAACAATGGTGGCCGTGGTGCCCATGCCCCGGTGTTCCGGGTTCTCGCGCGCAAACTGATGGATCCGGCTGTTCGCGAGCGCGGTGGCATCGCGCAGCGCTTCGGCAAACGCGGCGGCTGAGGGGTGTGACGCCTGCCAGCCGCGACGCAGGGTGTCCAGCACCAGCGTGCCGGCCATGCTGCTCGCCAACTCACCCGACGCCGCGCCGCCCATTCCGTCGGCGACGAGGAACAGCAGACCGTGCGGGTCGGCGGTGATCTCGTGGTATCCGTCACCGAAATCGAGGGGGGTGCCCGTCTCGAGGTCGGCCACCACAAACGCATCCTCGTTGTGCTCACGGATCTGCCCGACGTCGGTGAGCGCGAAGACGCGCGCCACCACACGGCGGTCGCCGGGCAGAAGATCGGGGTGAGTGGCGGGATCGGTCACGAGGTCATGGAGCAGGCCGGAGCGCACTGGGGGGGACAGCTATCCGTACGGACGTGACCGCTGGGAGTTACACCCGGCGAGTCCTCCGACCGATCGTGGCGGCGAGCCGGGTCGACCCGCCCCCACGGATACTCATCGTTCGGACGCATATAAGATGGCTCCCGTTTCACCGATCGGGCAAATCATGACGCGATATTCCTCTCCGCCGGTATGTCTGTGCCGTGGCCGCGACGGAAATGTCCCGGTCTGGCGGCGGCCCGCCGCTGGACGGCCGTGTCCGCGCCGATCAGCTTCGAGGGTATGCCTATTCCTCCCCGTGGTGTGTCGTGGCCGAGCCGGCTTGGCTGGTGCGGTGTGCTCCTGTTGACCGCCTGCGCCCGCGCGCTCGTGCCCGCCGGGCCACGGACGCCGCCGTCGACGCCGATGGTGCCGCCCCCGGCACTCGTCGTGGGATTGCCGGCGGTGCCGGCGGTGCGCGGCGCGCCCATCGATCTCCGGGTGCGCTATCCGGCCGACAATCAGCTGCTGACGAGCCGCGACTCGAATTTCGTGCTGGGCAGTGTGGGGTCGGGGGACGTGTCGCTCACGATCAACGGCATCGAGGTGCCGGTGGCACCGAACGGCGCCTTCCTGGCGTGGTTGCCCAATCCCCCCGCCGCCGCGCTGCGCTACGATGTGATGGTGGCGCGCGCGGCCGATACGGTGCGCCGCGTGATCCGCGTGCGCGTGCCGGTGCGCATCCCGTTGCTGTCGAGCGGACCGCTGCGGGTGGACAGCGGCTCGGTGCAGCCGGTGCGCGGTCTGTGGGCGCCCGCCGATGAGTTCGTGCGCGTGAGTGTGCGCGCGCCGTCGAACGCGACGGTGCTGGTGCAGGGGAGCGACAGCGTGCTGCGCCCACTCGTGAGTGGCGTCAACGGCGCGGGCAGCGGCGCGGGCAACGGCGTGGATGCCGCGGCCGTGTTCGCCACGGAGCTGTCGGCGCGTCTGCTGGCCGACAGCTCGCGGGCGCCGCGCCTCCTCGCGGTGCGCGGCCGCGATACGGTGCGGCTCAACATCCCGCTGGTGCGCGCGTTGCCGATCGAGACCCGGACACTGGCCCGACTGCGCTCGACGAGCACGATCGGGGCCGATACCGATCAGGTGGTGAATGCCCGCACGATCATCGACGGCACCTACAAGTGGATGCTGCTCAACCAGACGGTGGTCGAGGTGGTTGGCCGCGCGCAGGGATTCACGCGCGTGCGCCTCGACCGCACGCTCGACGTGTGGGTGGACAGCGATGATCTCGTGCTCCTCCCCGAGGGCACGGCTCTGCCGCGGCGCGTGACCGGCGGTTTCCGCGTGACGCCCAGTGCCGAGTGGGTGGACGTGGCGATTTCGATGGGGGACCGGCCGGCGCATCTGGTCGAGCCCGACGGGCGCACGCTCGTGCTCACGTTGTACGGCGTGCAGGCCAACCCCGAGATCTCGCCGATCTTCGGCAACGACACGCTCATTCGCCGCATCAGCTGGGATCAGGTCACGAGCGACCGCGTGCGCGTCACGCTGACCTTGTCGCAGCCGGTGTACGGCTGGCAGTCGGTGTGGGACGAGTCCCGTCGCGCCTTCGTGCTGCGCGTGCGTCGCGCGCCGTACATCGACGTGGCCAATCCGCTGCGCGGCTTAACCATCGCCGTGGATCCCGGCCACCCGCCGGCCGGCGCCACGGGACCCACCGGCCTGTACGAAGGCGACGCGGTATTTCCCGTGGGGGAGTACCTGGCGCAGCTGCTGCGCGCCCGCGGGGCGCAGGTGGTGATGACGCGCACGTCGCTGGCCCCGGTGGGGCTGACCGAGCGCGGCGTGCAGGCGCGGCGCGAGCATGCGCATGCGTTCGTGTCGGTCCACCTGAATGCGCTCCCCGACGGCGTGAACCCCTTTGCCGCGAACGGCACGAGCACGTTGTTCTATCATCAGCACAGCGAACCGCTGGCGCGCGTGGTGCAGGACCAGCTCATGAAGCGGTTCGGGTTGCGCGACCTCGGCGTGCACTACCAAAACCTCGCCGTGGCGCGCCCCACGTGGTTTCCGGCGGTGCTGGCCGAGGGGCTGTTTCTCATGATCCCCGAGCAGGAAGCGGCGATGCGTGATCCCGCGTTCCAGCGTCGCTATGCCGAAGCGTTGGTGGTGGGGCTCGAGCGGTACTTCGTCGAGTTGGCGCGGCGCTGATGGTGATCGGGACCGCCGTGTCGCGGCGCGTGACGTCGTGGGCTGCCGTGTCGGTGTCATGGCTGCTCGCGCTGTCGAGCGTGGTGTCGAGCGTGGTGTCGCCGCGCGTGGCGCGGGCGCAGGTGGATCCGCGCGGGGCGATGCGCACCATCGCCACGCCCCATCTGCGCGTGCACTTCCGGCCAGCGCAGGAGGCGCTGGCGCGGCGGGCGGCGGTGTTGGCCGAGGCGGCGTATGCGGCGTTAGCGCGCGAGCTGGAGCCGCCGGCCGGGCCGGTGGAGCTGCTGGTGGCCGACAACGTGGACGCGAGCAACGGCTATGCGCAGGTGTTTCCCACCAACCGCGTGGTGATCTACGCCGTGCCGCCGGTGGCGTTGCGTGAGTTGCGCTTTCACGACGAGTGGCTGCCGTTGGTGATCACGCACGAGCTGGCGCACATCTTTCATCTCGACCGCGCGCGCGGGGTGTGGCGGGCGGGGCGGATGCTGTTCGGGCGCAATCCGCTGTTCTTTCCGAATGCGCTCACGCCGAGCTGGGTGAAAGAAGGGTTGGCGGTGCATTACGAAACGCTGATCACCGGGAGCGGGCGTGACGTGAGCACGGCGTTTCCGATGGTGACCGACGCGATGGTGCGTGACGCCGCGGTGCGTGATGCGGTGGTGCCGACGCCGTCGCGCTGGAGCCTGTCCACGTCACAGTTTCCCTTGGGGCAGACCGCGTATGCGTGGGGGTCGCTGCTGATGCAGGACGCCGCGGCGCAGCGTCCCGGCGGGATGCGGCGGTACGTCGAACTCACGGCGGCCACGCCGGTGCCGTTTTTGCTGAGCCGGACGAGCCGCCGCGCGTTCGGCGTGTCGTTCGATGCGCGGTTCGGTGTGGTGCGGGATTCCATCGGTCGGTCGGTGGCGGCAGCAGGCGCCGCCGGTGCCCTCTCCGTGGCGGGGGATGCGGCGTGGACGGTGGTGAGCCCCGACGGATGGTATGCGTCGTCGCCGCGTTGGGTGGGCACGGACTCCATCATGTGGAGCGCGAGCAACGGCCGTGAGGTGACCGGCGTGTACCTCGCGGCGGCCGGGGGTGCTGGTCGCGTGGCGCCGACGCGTTTGGCGCCCACGCGTCTCGCGCCCACGCGTCTCGCGCCCACGCGTTTGGCGCCCACGCGTCTCGCGCGGCGCAACGGGCTCGATGTGAACGTGCCGGTGCCGGGCGATAGCACCGGTGCGGTGCTGTTCACGCAGGCCGATCGTCGCGATCCCTACGTGGTGCGCTCCGATCTCTATCGCTCACGCGGCCGGCGGCGCGAGGACGATGTGCGGCTCACGACCGGCGCGCGGCTCACGCAGATCGATGTGCGCGCGGACGGCGCCGTGGTGGCGGTGCAACTCGACGCCGACCGCACGCGGCTGGTGCGGGTGAGTCCCGACGGCGCGAGTGTCGTGCCGATCACCGCCGACGTGGGCACGGAGCGGTGGGCGGAGCCGCGCTGGTCGCCCGACGGACAGCGCATCGCGGCGGTGCAGCTGCTGGCCACCGGTGAGCAGCGCGTGGTGGTGCTGGGTGCGAATGGTGAGCTGCAGCTGGCGGTGGCCGGTGCCCGCGGCGTGTTTGCGAGTCCGTCGTTCACGCCGGACGGCGGGCGCCTGGTGTGGGCGAGCGACCGCAGCGGACGATCGCAACTGGAAACGGCGCCGATCGCGCCAACCGGCGCGGCGGTGGACACGCTGCGCTGGCGCGACG
>CANJOX010000030.1 GCA_947475795.1 Gemmatimonadota bacterium | reverse complement strand
CACGCCCAGCTTCTTCGCGTACTCGGTGTCGAGCGCGTGCTCCGCGTCGATGAAGGCCGCCACGCCGCCCAGCTTCTGCGCGTTGGCCACGACGTGCAAGCAGAGCGTGGTCTTGCCGCTCGACTCCGGTCCGTAGATTTCGGTGACGCGGCCCCGGGGAATTCCACCCACGCCGATCGCCGCGTCGAGATTGATCGCACCGGTCGGGATCGACTCCACGCGGACTTTTGAGTCGGTGCCGAGGCGCATGATCGATCCCTTGCCGCAGCTCTTTTCGATCTGGGCGACCGCGAGCGCCAGGGCCTTGCGCTTGTCGTCCGTCATCACTGTGCCCGCCATAGATACCGCCGTCGTAAGTGGTGAAGCCGCCATGCCCTGGCCCGCGAGAATCTACCGGAATCGCGGGCGGGACCAATACCCGAATAAAATACGAAGAACACGCGATGTGGACAACTCCCCTTTGCTGTCCGATTTCAGGACAGTGAAAAGGCATCCTCAATGTGCAACACACGGACATTCTGACCGACTACCAGGACGCCGACCACGTCGAACCGATAAGTCAGCTCGGTGGAGCCATGTCGATCCATCCACACCCGAGCGCTGCGCCCCAATTCACGCCGCTTGCGGTGATGCACGGCTTCGACGGGGCCGCCGAACGCATCACCGCGTCGGGCCTTCACCTCGACGAACGCGATCGTGTGCCCTCGCTGCATGATGAGGTCGATGTCGCGATGGCCACTGCGAAAACGGTGCGCCACAAACGTCCACCCCGCACGCCGCAGCCATCGCGCCGCGATCCGTTCCCCCAGCAGCCCCAGCGCCTGTCGTTGTTTCGTCATGGGCGCACGGTAGGGCCATCACGATCCCCGTGTGTCACCAGAATCGTGCACACCGGATCCCTTGAACGCGTGCGCCGGTCGCGCGAAGGTCAGCGACGCACCGCGAGGATCGCCGCCGGGTCATCGCTGATGATCCCCTGGACACCCTGCGCCCAGAGGCGAACGGCCTGCTGGGGCTCGTTGACCGTCCACACATGGGTCACCACGCCGGTGTGGCGGACCGCGCGCGTGATGGCGGCGATCGGCACCGGTATGCCACGGTGTACCGGCGGAATGCACAACGCCTGATACCAGGGCACCGCGGTCCGGCGCCGCAGCAGCGCGGGAAGCAGGAGCCGCACCACGTCGGGCGTGCTCGCGCCGAGCGCGAAACCGCCGCCGCGGAGCGGTCGCGTGCTCGCGGCATCGAAACCGGCCACGATAACGCGGTGCTCCAGACCATGGCGCCGGATGGCCGCGTGCAGCGCGGCCGACGCCGATGGCGTCTTCAACTCGACGATCAGCGGCAGGGTCGTCGGCAACGCCTCGACGACTTCATCGAACATGGGCACCCGCACGCCGCGGCCGCGCCACGGAAAACTCCGGCCGTGATCGGCCGTATACCGGGCTCCGGCGTCGTGCTCGCGCAGGTCGGCCAACGACAGGGCCGCCACCGCCCCGGTGCCACTCGTGGTGCGGTCGATGGTGAGATCGTGCATGACCACCAGCTCCCCATCCCGCGTGATCTGCACGTCGAACTCGACGGCATCAGCACCAAGGGCGACCGCCTGCTGCAGCGCCTCGAGGGTGTTCTCAGGCGCATGCGCTCTGTTTCCGCGATGCCCGATCACGGGCCGGGCGTTCGGATCGAGCAGGATCATGCCGGAAGCTAATGACACGCAAACGGGGCGATGCACCGTGTGCACCGCCCCGTCGTCACCGTCCCGTATCAGATCGCCAGAGGGGGTGCGCTGACCGCTCAGCGGTCAGCCGCACCCCGCTGACACTAGAACGAGTACTGCAGACGCGTCATCACCATCCGCCCGATCTCCGGCACGCCGGGGAAGGTGCGCACGCGGTTGTCGAACAGGTTCGAGGCATTGACCGTCCACGCGAGCTTCTGCTTGCCCATCATGAAGCGCTTGGTCATCTGCGCGTCGAACGTGACCGCCTCGGAGACGTTCTCGTAGCAGAACGTACCGGCCGGGGCCGGCGAGCAACGGCCGGGGCCGCCCGACGCCGTGGTCGTCGCACCAGCCTGACCCGCCGCGATCGGGAATGCGAAGCCCGAGGCGTAGACGCCCGAGTTGACCGGATACGCCTCGTTGTAGCGCGAGCGCAGCTCGAACCCAAGGCCGTTCTCATCGTTCCGGTAGCGCATGCCGATCGACCCACGCGAGTTGGGCGAGTTGGACATCAACGGCAGGCCATTCCCGCCGTTCAGACCACGGAAGACATTCTGGCTCTGGTAGCTGTAGGCCAGATCCATCGTCACCCGCTCGGAGGCGGCCACCGTGGTGGCGAGATCAAGACCGCGCACCCACAGCTTGCCGTTGGACGTGAGGTAGGTCGCGTACACCGCGTTCGGCGCCGTGGCGCCGTTGGCGAAGGTCACGACACCGACCGGCAGCGACGCAACGCTCGGCGTGACGGCTCCCGCAATTCCGCTCACGATGGCACCGATCTGCGCCGGCGTGAGGCCGAGCTGCGCGAGCTGCGGCCCGAGGCCGGCGGCGAGCTGCTGCCCGAGATATCCACCCAGCTGCTGCGGGTTCCCGAAGAACACGTTCGGCGTCGCCAGGGCGGCGCCGGTGCCGACGTCACCGCGCTCCTGACCCCACAGCGCGACGTCGAACGTGACCTTGCCACCCACCGTGCCCTTGTAGCCCACCTCGAACGTGTTGTTGAAGGCGGCGGCGAGCGGGTCAATGTCACGGACCGCATCCGTAGCGAGCGCGGTCGTCGCGGACGTGAGGTACGAGACGCGCGTCGCGAGATCGGCGTTGGTCGGCGTGCGGGTGCCGAGGTACTGCACCGCCCCGCTGGCCAGCTGCTGCGCGATGGCGGCCGGCAGGCCGGCCTGCTGCAGCGCGCCGGCGATACCGGGCGTGAGGCGCGGAGCCAGCGCCTGGATGGCACCCGGGAACGCGGCCGCGGCACTCGCGCCGACGAAGTTGCCCTGCGCGGCATACGCCGACTTCATGCAATAGGCACCGAACGCGCTCCCGGTGGAGCAGCTGCGGTTGAACTGCCACCCCTGCTTGGGCGGATTGCCACGCGCCTTCACGTCAAAGCCCGACCCGCCGACGTTCGGCGTCTGGATCAGATCGAGGAAGAACGAGAAGTTGGCCGGCGTCGAAAACGCGCGGTTGTAGGTGAAGCGGATGTTCTGGTTGGCATTCGGCTTCAGGATCAGCGCCGCGCGCGGCGAGAAGAACTGGCCGGCGATCACGTTGTTGCCGTCGCCGCGGGCCGCGAGCAGCACTTCGAGCTGCTTGATCGGCTTCGTGGACGACTGGATGTACGCCCCGTACTCCGTGACGTTGTCCACGAGTTCGTTGCTGCCATTGATCGTGCCACCGGTGCGCGGATTCGTCCAGATGTAGTCAGCGCCGTACGTAAAGCTCTGCTTCTCACCGAGATCAAAGCCGTGCTGCAGCTGCGCCGCGGCCACGCGGGACTGATCGACGATCGGCTGGCCGGACCGCAGCAGGTACGTGCCCTTGTCCGAGGTCGACGTGTCGTTGCCGGCGTCGCTGGAATTGAGGAAGGCCTGGGCGAACAGCTTGTTCCAGCGGAAGCGCTGCTGAAGGCTCAGGTACGTCCAGTTCTTGATCTGCGACGACCCGTTGGCGCCGGTCAGCTCGATGCCGCTCAGGACGTTAGTGTAGCCGAGCGTGCTGATCGCTTCCATGCCCTCACGCGGCCGCACGTCGAGACGCGCCTCGCCGGTGTAGCGCTGCAGGTCAAAGTCACGCGTATTCGACTGGCCACGCCGGGAGGCCGGGACGTACGCGGCGTTCGGGAACACCGTGGGCTCCGACTTGTCGTTGTACTGCCAGTCACGGCCCTGCATGTACTCGCCCGACAGCTTGTACGCGACCTTCTCGTTCAGCTTGCCGGCATGGCGCAGACCGGTGCGCAGCACCGAACGCTCGCCGCCGTCCACGCTGATCGTCGTGCCCTGCGACTGGAACGGCGACTTCGTGATCACGTGGAGCACGCCGTTGGAGCTGTTCGGGCCGTACAGCGCCGACGCCGGTCCGAGGAGCACTTCCATGCGGTCGATGTCTTCGTTGGTGCCGGTGAACAGGAACGGCACGTTCACGCGCAGCGACGGCACGCCCGCAAAGCGATAGTCCTGCAGCATCAGCATGCTGCCACTGAAGGCGTTGTTGAAGCCACGTGCGACGACGTTGGCCTGCGCGATACCGCCCTTGTTGATGTCGACGCCGGGCGTCGCCCGCAGGTGGTCGGTCACCGTCACGGCGGGCCGCTCTTCGATCTGCTGGCTGGTCACGGTGAGAATCTGCGCCGGCGCATCGAGGACCTTTTCGGGGCGGGCACGGCTGGCCGTGACGACCGTCTGCTCGAGCACATTCGCGCGAGGCGTCATCGCAACCGTCAGGGCCGCGCCCGGGCGCACGCCGGCTGAACTCTTCGGCGCAAAACCGATTGCCGACACCGTCACGCTGTACGACCCGTCCGGCAGGTTGACGATGCGGAAGGCACCGTCGGCGGCGCTCACAGCACCATACGACGTGCCACCCGCCACGGAGGCCTTGATGGTGGCGTTCTCGATCGGCTTGCCGGTTTCGGCATTCGTCACCTTGCCGGTGATCGTACCGGATTGCGCCGCCAGACCAGTGGCCGCGACAGGAGCGACCCCCAATGCCAACAGGGTAGCCGCAAGGACTCGTCGGACGCGAAGCAGGACCATCACACACCTCGGGAGGGAGGGAAGAACTTCGAGGTCAGTCAACCCGCAGGAAGGGGCGCGGGAAACGGGGCACGATATGCAGCCCCTATGTTCGCCGGAGGGTCGCACATCGTCAATACGTGACGCGACAGTTACGCGGAAGAACCGGGATTTCTAGGCGCCGCAGATCCGGTCCAAATCCTGTGCGCCGACGAGGACATCTCGTGGACGCGCCGCCCCCTCGGAGGGGGCCAGGACGCCCGCCGACTCGAGTTGATCGATGATGCGGGCGGCCCGTCCGTAGCCGATCTTGAGTCGCCGTTGCAGGAGCGAGGTGGAGCCCTGCCGGTGCTGGATCACCACCTCCGCCGCCTCGCGGAAGCGTGCATCGCGCGCGTCCGGACTACGCCCGCCGTCCTCTTCATCGCCGCCGGCTGCTCGCGCCTCAAGCTCACGCACGGTTTCCAGAATGTCGGGCTCGGACAGAATGTCCTCCCCAGCCTCGTGCCGCGCCCGCGCGTCCGCGTACCACGTCAATAAGCGCTCGGTATCCTCGCTGGACAGATACGCCCCCTGCAGGCGCGACGCTTCCGACTTGACGGGCGGCATGAACAGCATGTCGCCGTTCCCCAGCAGCGACTCCGCCCCCGCCCCGTCGATGATCGTCCGGCTGTCCACCTGCGAGGCGACCCGGAAGGCGATACGACAGGGAAAATTCGCCTTGATCAACCCGGTAATGACATTCACGCTCGGACGCTGCGTCGCGAGAATCAGGTGGATGCCGATCGCGCGCGCCTTCTGCGCGAGCATGGCGATCGGGGTCTCGACTTCTGCCTGCACGGTCATCATGAGATCGGCCATTTCGTCGATCACCACGACGATGTACGGGAGAATGCCACCCGCGTATGTCCGATCCTCGAAGCCGACCTCCGGATTGCGCGGCTTCTGCAGCGCTGCCCCCTCGCCGTCGGCATGCTGCTGCACGCGCCGGTTGAACTCCTGCAGGTTACGGCAGCCGTTGGCCTCGAGCAGCCGGTACCGGTCCTGCATCTCCATGACGGCCCACTTGAGCACCGCGGCCGCATCACGATTGTCCGTAATGACCTTGTGCCGCAGGTGCGGGAGCGCGTTGTAGACACTCAGCTCCACCATTTTGGGATCGACCATCAGGAACCGGAGCGTGCGCGGCGTATGCCGGTACGCAAGGCTCGTGATGATCGTGTTCACGCACACGGATTTGCCGGAGCCGGTCGCGCCGGCGATCAGCAGGTGCGGCATCTTTGCGAGATCCGCGATCACGGCGCGCCCCTCGAGATCCTTGCCGAGCGCGATGGGGAGCGCCGCGCGCAGCTGACGGAACTCCGCCGATTCGAGCACCTCGCGCAGCACCACCATTTCCGGCGTCGGGTTCGGCACCTCAACCCCGACCGCCCCGCGCCCGGGAATCGGCGCCACAATCCGGATGCTCGGCGCGCGCATCGCGAGCGCGAGATCGTCCGCGAGGGCGGCAATCTGGCGCACCTTCACCCCGGGGGCGGGTTCGATCTCGAACTGTGTGACCGTCGGCCCGGTGGTCCGGCCAACGAGCTCCCCATCCACCTTGAACGTGCGCAGGGTCGCCATCAGCTTCTCGCCCGCCAGGTCAAGTTCGCGCTTGCCCGCCTCCGCGTTGCGAGCGGGCGCCGCGGTCAGCAGCGTGGTCGGTGGCAGGTCGTCACTGAACGCCGCCGGCTCCGACGACGCCTCCAGTGTGGCCTCAACCGAGGCGGACGCCGCGGCGGGTTCCTTGCCCCCCTTCTTCGGCCGCACCGGCTCACGCGCCACGTCAGACGGCGCGACGCGCGCCGGCGGCGGGTCGAGCGCCAGCACTTCGCGCGCCAAAACCGGATCGATGGCCGGCAGCTCGGCGGGATCGGGCTCGAGCAACTCCGCCATCGACCGGCGTCGCTTCGGTGCGGCGACGACGTCCGCCTCCGGTGAGGCACGGCGGACATCTGAACCGATCAGGAGTCGGATCGGATTCCAACGCAGGGTGGCCACCGTGAGCGCGCTCGTGGCCAATAGGAAGAACACCCATGCGCCGGCCGACCCAAAGCCCTTCCGCAGGTAGTGTGCGGCAAAACTGCCCCATAAGCCGGCACCGTCCGACGCCGCCGGCTCCCCGCCTAAGGCCAGACCGATCGCGACCGGCACGAGCGCCACCGTGCCGGCAAAGAGGACCCCCCAGTCGCTGGCGTCATTGGCGCGGGCGATGCGGCCGAACAACGTGAGCGCGACGACCAGGCATCCGATCGCCACGATCGCCGCACCGGGAATGCCGACCGTACTCACCAGCACGCAGCGCACCAATGTGCCGGCCGGTCCGAACACCCCGGTGGCGTCGAGACATGCGGCACCGGCGGTCGGGGCGTTGAACACGAGCGCCCCGGTCACGAACACGGCCAGCAGAGTCAGTGCGATCGCTGACAGCTCTCGTTTCAACCCAGCGGATTCCACCGGTCAGTTCTCCGCAGGGGTCGCGGGATCGAGCTGCAGCTGACGGTCACGATAGCGCACGGCACGGTCATACTGATCAAGCCGGAGCGCGTGTTCGACATCGTGGGCAAAGCCGGCGGCGGCGAGCGAGGACGCGTGAACCGCCTCCGAGCGCACGGTGCCGACGCCTCCCTGAAACGGCCGCTCCACCAACTCCGCCACTCGAGCCCCGTCTCCACGGACCACGCCGTCACGACCGGCGGTAATGCCGCGGACGAGTCGCCCCGCACAGACGACGTCTTCGAGCGCGACGCGCCGCTCATGCCCGGCGCAGATGATGGTCACGTCGGCACCCTCGGCGACGAGCATGCGGACCGAAGCGATCGTCGCCGCTGCCGTGACGAAGGCGGCCAGAAAGCACGCACGCGCGCCGTGCGATGCCACCAGCGCCATCGTCCCGTTGGTTGTCGTAAACAGGATGGTCCGCCCCGCCACCGCGGCCGGCGTGAACTCCGTGGGGGAATTGCCGAGGTCGAACCCGTCAATGCGGACCATTCGCCGTTCCCCCGCCAGCAGCACCTCGCCCCGCGCAAACCCGCGCGCGCGCTGTGCCGTCTCCTCGACTGTTTCGAACGGGATCACCGTCCGCGCCCCCGCGTGCAGCGCCGCTGCCACAGTCGTTGCCGCCCGCAGCACGTCGATCACCACCACGACCCGATCGGCCACATCGGCCGGCACGATGTGCGCCTCGCCGAGCAGCACATCGATCCGCACTACGCTGGTTCCTTCAGGAGGTCAGCCCCCTCGAGCTCGAGCCACTTGGTGTGCACCTTGCCCGCCTTGAAGGCGGGGTGCTGCATGACACGGGCGAGAAATGGCATCGTGGTCTTCACCCCTTCGATGACAAAACTCTCAAGGGCGATCTGCATGCGCTTGAGCGCCTCTTCCCGCGTGTTGCCCTGCACGATGAGCTTGGCGATCATCGAGTCGTAGAACGGCGGCACGGTGTAACCGGCGTACGCGTGCGTATCCACCCGCACGCCGGGACCGCCAGGCTGATGAAACACGTCGAGCCTGCCCGGAGACGGCTGGAAATTGCGCGCCGGATCCTCGGCGTTCACGCGGCACTCGATGACATGCCCGCGGAATGCCGGCGTCGCCAGGACCGAGAGCGGCAACCCTGACGCGACCCGGATCTGCTCCTTCACGAGATCGACGCCGGTCAGCATTTCGGTGACGGGATGCTCCACCTGGATGCGCGTGTTCATCTCCATGAAGAAGAACGAGCCGTCTTCGTCGAGCAGCATCTCCACCGTGCCAGCGCCGACGTAGTTGATCGCCTTGGCGCCACGCACCGCCGCCTCGCCCATCCGCTCGCGCAACTCCGGGGTCATCACCGGGCACGGCGCCTCTTCGATCAGCTTCTGGTGACGGCGCTGCACCGAGCAATCGCGCTCACCGAGGTGAATCACGTTGCCATGCATGTCGCCCATCACCTGAAATTCGACGTGGCGCGGGCGTTCGAGAAATTTCTCGACGTACACGTCGCCGTTGCCGAAGGCCGAGAGCGCCTCGGAGCGCGCGAGCTGGAACGAGCGGAGGAAATCATCCGGATCACGCGCGACGCGCATTCCCTTGCCACCGCCGCCGGCAGCCGCCTTGATGATGACGGGGAAGCCGATCCCGCGCGCGAACTCGAGCGCCTCTTCGGGGTCGTCCACCGGTCCCGGCGACCCCGGTACGATCGGCACTCCACATTCGGCCATGGCGCGCCGCGCCGAGGCCTTGTCGCCCATCACACGGATTTGCTCCGGTGTCGGGCCGATGAAGGCAATCCCCGAGGCGCGGCAGGTCTCGGCGAATTCCGCGTTCTCGGCGAGGAAACCGTACCCGGGGTGGATCGCGTCGGCCCCGGTGATCTCCGCGGCCGCGATCAAGCGCGGAATCTTCAGGTAGGAATCGCGCCCCGGTGCGGGCCCGATACAGACGTCGTCGTCGGCGAACCGGACGTGGAGCGACTCACGGTCGGCCTCGGAATAGACGGCGACCGTCTGGACCTCGAGTTCGCGGCAGGCGCGTATGACGCGGAGAGCGATCTCACCGCGATTGGCGATCAGGACCTTTTTGAACATGCCGTATGGTGGCAGGGTCCCTGCCCTGCCGCCAGTCCCGCCGCCGCCGATCAGAGCGCGCTGCTGCCCTGCCGGAACCCATCCCAGTTGGTATCGCTGGTGCCATCGACCCCCTGAACGCGGAGCGCAAACTCCGCCGGGTTGGTCGCGTGGTACAGGGCGCTTTCATAGGAGATCACGCCCCGCGAAAACCAGTTCATCAGGGACTGGTCGAAGCTTTGCATGCCGTACGCCACACTCCCCTCCTTGATCAGGTCAGGAATATTGAGCGTGGCCGACACATCCCGGATCTGGTCGCGCACCGCCTCGGTATTCACCAGAACCTCGCAGGCCGGCACCCGACCCGGACGATCTGCCCGCGGCACCAGTCGGAGCGACACGACCGACGACAGCGCATTCGCGAGCGCGAAGCGCACTTCGCCCTGCTGATGCGGCGGGTAGAAGGAAAGCATCCGGTTGATCGTCAGCGTAGCATCGGTGGTGTGGAGCGTCGAGAAGACCAAATGCCCGGTGCCGGCGGCCTTGAGGGCCACGTCCAGCGTCTCGAGGTCACGGATTTCACCGATCATGATCACGTCGGGATCCTGTCGCAGCACACGGCGCAGTGCCTGCGCGAAGGACGCGGTATCGGTGCCCACCTCGCGCTGATTGATGTGGCTCTGCACATCCCGATGCACGAACTCGATCGGATCCTCGATCGTGATGATGTTCGCGCTGCGCCGCTCGTTGATGTGGTGCAGCATCGCCGCCAGCGCCGTGCTCTTGCCGGAGCCGGTCACACCGGTCACGAGCACGAGTCCGCGGGGCTTGAGCGCCAACTGCTCCAGCACCGGCGGGAGATGCAGATCACGGATCGACGCCGCCGCATGCGCGATGGCGCGCATCGCGAAGGCGACCGTCCCCTTTTGCTGGTACGCGTTGACGCGGAATCGTCCGATACCCGGGACGTTGATCGCGAAGTCGGACTCACGCATCTCGACGAACTCCCGCAATTGCGCGGGAGGCAGCAGGTGCTCCGCCAGCGACCGGAGTTCCTCGGGCCGCATCGGCGGCATGTCGAGCGGGACGAGGTCAGAGTGCAACCGCAGCGTGGGAGGCCGTCCGACCTTCAGGTGCAGGTCGGACGCGCCTTCGCGCACCATTCGCTGGAGGGCCGCCTTTAAATCGAGGCCCGTGCCGGCTCCCGTCGCGTTGACAGGAGCAGGCACAGCACCGGGGACCATCGTCATATCGAAGCGTCTCAGCCGGTCGGGTCGAGGCGGTAGAGCACTTGGCCGTACTCGACGGCGTGTGTGTCCGTGACGTTCACTTCACGCACCACGCCATCGAATTCGGACTCGAGCTCGTTCATGATCTTCATCGCCTCGATGATGCACACGATCTGCCCCTTGCTGATGCGATCGCCGACATTCACGTACGGCTTCGCGCCAGGCTCGGGAGCAGAATAGTACGTGCCCACCATCGGCGACTTGATCTCGAGCAGCGCGACCTTCGGTGCCTCGGCCTTCGGCGCCGCGACCGCACCCTCTCCTGCAGGACGCTCCGCCCCGACGGCGGGCAACACAGGGGCCATCGCCACGGGCGCGGCGATCGGGGAAGCGACGGTCATGGCCGCGACGCGCTGCTGGGAGCTCTTCGAGATGCGGAGCTTCATCCCCTTGTCTGAGGAGATCTCGATGGAATCCACCGTGGAGCCGTCGAGCATCTCGATCAGCTTCTTCACGTAGCGCAGGTCGATCATGGCGGGGGAGTCAAAGGGAATCACCGGCGCGGGTCGCGCCGAGGGTACAAACATCAGGAGAGCTCGTGCAGCTGCCGAGGGAATCCGGTGAGGACCCTCGGACCAGCGACCGACACCAACACATCATCTTCGATTCTCACCCCACCCCAGCCCGCCCGGTAGATCCCGGGTTCAACGGTCACGACCGTGCCGGCAGGGAGGGGAGTCTCGACGGTTCGGGCCAGGCGGGGTGACTCGTGCACTTCCAACCCGATCCCATGACCGAGCGAGTGTCCGAACGCCTCACCGAACCCACGCGCGGCAATGTAGTCTCTTGCGACCGCATCTGCAGCCATCCCCGTCATTCCCGCCCGAAGCGCGCCCGAAGCGCGCAGATTCGCATCGAGCACGATGTCATACACGTCCCGCTGCTCGGCCGTGGCCTTGCCCAACACCACCGTCCGCGTGATGTCGGAGCAGTATCCGTCCGCGACCGCCCCGAAATCAATCAGGACGAAATCGCCGGTCGCGAGCTCTCGCTGCCCGGCGCGGGCGTGCGGAAGCGCCGTCCGGGGACCGGACGCCACGATGGTCGGGAACGGAAAGGCTTCGCTGCCGGCATCACGGAGCTGTTGCTCGAGCATCCCGGCGACCGCGGTCTCCGTCAGCCCGACACGCAACTTCGGAAGGGTGGCCCGCAACGCCGTCTCCGCGATCGCCACCGCCCGCTCGATGCGCGCCAATTCGCCGGCATCCTTTACCACCCGGAGACGCTCCACGATGTCCGCGGTCGGGCGCCACGACCATCGCGCCCCCTGCTCCAGAAGCCGCGCGAAGTCGTGGTGCACCAGATGCGCCGACTCGAATCCGACCCGGTCGACCCCCGTCATGCCGGCCAGCTGCGCCCAGAGCCCGTCCCAGAGGCTGGACCGCTCGATGCGCACGTTCGCCGACGCGCCCACCTCGTCCTCCACCTGCGTGGCGTAGCGCACGTCGGTGAGCAGCGCGCAGTGTCTGGCCGTGATGACCAGCAGCGCGTTGCTCCCGGAGAAACCGGTGAGGTAGCGGATATTCGGCAACGAGGAGACGAGGAGCGCATCCAAGTCAGCCTTGGCGAGTGCCTCCCGCACCGCGCCCTGACGCGCCCCCCGGCGGTCGGCAGCGACATCCGCGCCGCCGGTCCCCGGTTCGACGGTGCTCGCGTTCACGCCCCGCGGCGGAGCGCGGCGACGAGCCCCCGCAGCGCGAACTCATATCCGTCGGCGCCCAAACCGGTCACCGTGCCGATCGCCGCACTGGCCAGCATGCTGTGATGCCGCTCGCGCTCGCGCGCGTACACGTTTGACAAGTGGACCTCGACAAACGGAATCGACGTCGCCGTGAACGCGTCGCGTAGCGCCAGCGAGGTGTGCGTGTAGGCGCCGGCGTTCACCACGACCCCATGCACGACCCCCCGCCAACCGTGGAGGATGTCGATCATGACGCCCTCCACGTTGGACTGCGCCGCCCGGAGTTCGACGCCGAGCCCCGCCGCCACGCCAGTGAGCGCGACGGTGATGTCGTCGAGCGTCGCCGTGCCGTAGATCTGTGGCTCGCGCGTCCCCAACAGATTGAGATTCGGGCCGTTCAGCATCCCGACGATCATACGTTGCCGAGCCCTTTCAGCCAGGCGGAAAACTGCGCCAGGTCGTCACTCACGGTGGCCGGGGGGATGTCCGCACCCGATGTCGGGGTCGGTACCGGCGCGACGGGCGTCTGTGTGGGCGTCGCCCTCGTACTCGGCGCGGCCGTCGCGGGATCGGGGAAGAACCGATCGAACGAGAACGGGTCCGCGGCCGTCTCGCTGACCGCTTCGGACACGAGTGGGGTCGCCGACCGCGCCGGTGTCTCTGCCCGCCCGGGGCCACTCAGCATCGACACATCGAACGGGACACCCGCGCCGGCGTCCGACTCGAGGTCAATCGGTGCGAACGCATCGGCCAACGCGCGTGCCGCCTGATCATCCGACCGGGAGGCCTCACCGCTGAACAATGACTCGAACCCCTCGGCCGACACCGCCACCGATGCCCTCGGCGGTGTACGCCGCGGCACCCGCCGCGCGGCGAGCCGCGAAAAACGATCGCGTGCCGTGAGACGGCTCCCTTCGGCGCCGGAATCGGCCGGAGCCTGCGCCTCGAGGGGCGGAGTCCACGCCGGCGTAGACATCCGGGGAACGAGAGGCGCTTGATCAGCGGACAATCGGTCCTGCAATTCAGAGAGACGCGATGCGAGGACGGGATCGTAGGGGCGACGGCGCACCAGCTCTTCGTACACCGTGACGGCGCGGGACGTGAATCCCTGCGCGACCAGCAACTCCCCCATCGTTTCCGTCACGAAGGCCGTCGCCGATGACTCGTCGGACACACCCTCGGCGTCATCGACCTGATCGGGCTCCGCCACCACGTCGTTCTGCAACGCGGGGAGCATCGACGGCTCCTGAGCCATCGCGTCGTCAAATGCAGTGTCGTCGAGAACTGGTGCGGTTACCGGCGTCTCAGGTGCGGCCACCACGGCCAGCGGAACATCCTCGGTGACCGCGACCATGTCGTCGGCCACTGCCGCAACGGGCGCGGTCTCCGGCGCAGGGACTGACCATGCGAGCGCGCCGGTCTCCGACGCTTCGGCGATACGCGGCAGTTCGGGCAGCGGCTCGTCCGGCAACTCGGCGACCGGCTCGTCCATCGGCTCGTCCCACGAGTCGTCCAGCGGGATGTGCACGGTGTCACCCGGTTCCATGCCGAATGCCTCCACAGCGGAGGGCGGCACCGGTACGACGGGCGGCGTGGGGGCTCGCGGCGCATCCATGCGTTCGATCAAGGCCGTCGTGTCGGGCCATTCCGGCGCCAGCAACCCCTCCTCGAACGCCTCCGCGGCCGGGACCAATTCAGAAAATCCGAACGGATCATCAGTCGGCGCCTCTGAAATGACGACGGGAACGGAGACTTCGACATCGAACGTTCCCGACTCGGCCGTCGACACGCCCGTGTCGGGCGGGGGAGCGTCATCCCACGTGTCCGCGACGGGTTCACCCAAAGACGTCGACGGTGACGCCTCACGGACGCCGGCCGCCTCCAATGCCTCGAGATCGAGCAATGGCAGATCGTCGCGCACGGCGCTGGATGACGTGACCGCCGTGCTCGCGTCGAACGGCGTCTGCAGCTGTAAGGCGACGGGCGCCGGGAGGGGCGCATCGATCGCACCGACATCTGCCGCAACGAGCGCGCCATCGAAGGGCACCGCCGACCCGACGGGAGGAACCGGCAACACGGCACGGGGCGGCGTCGGAACCGCGGGCACCATCGTTAACGCAGCCAACTGTTCGGCAATATCATCGTTCCGCGGGTCGGCCTCGAGGACGCGCTCGTACCAACGACGCGCTGACGCGGGATCGCCTTCGAGTCTGGCGATGTCGCCCAGATAGCGGAGCGCCTTGAGGTTCTCGGGATCGAGCGCAAGGGCCTGCTCGAAGACGGCGCGTGCCTCAGCCCACTCCCCAGACTCGTGCAGGGCCTGCCCGAACACGATGTATCCACTCATGTGCTCAGGCTGCCGAGGCAGGAACTCGCGGCAGAGGGCGATCGCCTCCGACAGATTTCCCGCCTTACGGAGCTCGTTCGCCAGGGGCGCGAAGTAGCGGCGTGGGTTGTCCGCGAACTTGATCCGGAGTTCGTCGATCCGGGCAGCTGTGCTCATCCGTCGAGTGCCCAAAGGGTGATGGTTCCCAGCCCAGTGCAAGGTCCCCGGGCCGCGCGCGCAGCCGGGGTGCCGGACTGCAACTTATAGGGTACGACCGTTCGGGGAAGCCATTCGCTGCCCCCGCCACATGAAGTCTCATCTGTCTTGCTATTACCGAGGCGCGGCGGCTAGCTTTCCGGACTCTTCGGCATACGCCTCTCCCATGGAGGTGCGTGTGCCTTTCTGTTTGTCCAGCTTTCCCGACCCAAGGAGTCTCGCCCCGTGCTGCAATCGATGCGGAGCGCCGCGAAATACATCT